>JAURIG010000009.1 GCA_030832905.1 Bacteroidota bacterium | reverse complement strand
CATTTGAATTTATCAACACAGAACAGATTAATTGAAGCGATTTTATTAATTTCACATCCGAAATACCAACTTGTTAAATGCCCGATTTTTCTCATCTTCATTGTCATACTCAGTTCTCATTATTGGATGGTGCCGCCTCAATTTCTGGTTTATTTAACAAAGCCATTGCTGATGGGCAGAAAGCAGTCGCCATTACAGACCATGGCAATATGTTTGGGGTATTTAATTTCGTATCTGAAGCCGCCAAACACAACAAAGGTGCTGAAAAAATTAAAGCCATTGTTGGTTGTGAATTTTACATGGTGGAAGACCGTCACAGAAAATCTTTCACGAAAGAGGACAAAGACATTCGCTACCATCAATTGTTACTGGCCAAAAACCCAGAAGGCTACAAAAACCTTTCTAAACTTTGCTCATTGGGTTACATTGAAGGCATGTACAGCAAATGGCCAAGGATAGACAAATCCCTCATTCTTCAATACCATGAAGGCTTAATTGCTACCTCATGTTGTTTAGGAGCCATCATTCCTAAAACCATTATGAAAAAGGGCGAAGCGGCTGCTGAAGAAGAGTTAAAATGGTGGTTGGATGTTTTTGGCGAAGACTTCTACATTGAATTACAAAGACATGGTCTCAATGAACAAGATCAAGTTAATAAGGTCTTGATGGGATTTGCTCAAAAGCACAACATCAAGATGATTGCTACCAATGACTCCCATTATGTAGACCAATCGGATTACAATGCACACGACATTCTCTTATGTGTGAATACAGGTGAAAAACAAAGCACACCCAAAATGTCTGATATTGATTCAGATGATGACAAATTCATTAAAGGAAAACGCTTTGCCTTCCCGAATGACAACTTCTATTTCAAAACTCAGAAAGAGATGTCTGATTTATTTCACGACATTCCTGAGGCTTTGGACAACACCGCTGAAATTGTATCAAAGATTGAACCTTTGAATCTTAAAAAAGACATTCTTTTACCCAATTTTCCAGTACCAGATAACTATGCCTCTCAAGATGATTACCTCGAAGCTTTAACATGGGCAGGCGCCAAAAGACGTTATGGCGACATTGATGCTGAAATTGAAGAGCGCTTAAAATTCGAACTCTTTACCATCCGCACCATGGGGTTTGCTGGTTATTTTTTAATTGTATCAGACTTCATTAAAGCTGGCCGTGAATTGGGCGTAGTGGTTGGTCCGGGTAGAGGTTCCGCAGCAGGTAGTGCGGTAGCTTATTGTATTGGCATAACGAATATTGACCCCATCAAATACGATTTGCTATTTGAGCGTTTTTTAAATCCAGAACGCAAAAGCATGCCCGATATTGATACAGACTTTGACGATGAAGGCCGTCAGAAAGTCATTGACTATGTGGTTGACAAATACGGCCGCAATCAAGTTGCTCAAATTGTTACCTATGGTAAAATGGCCGCCAAAATGAGCTTGAAAGATGTGGCAAGGGTAATGGATTTAAGTGTTGAAGAGTCTAACAACATTACAAAATTAGTACCTGCAAGACCATTAGGGTTAAGTTTAAAACAAGTGATCAATGCCAAAATTGAAGGGGTTAAAGAAGACCTTTTGGATGCTGATGATGAGCAAGAAGAGGTAGACGACAAAAACACCATATTGCTGCGTCAGGAGGATATTCCTGGGGTTCAACAACTTAGAGAATGGCACAATGATTTAAAGAATCAAAGAGAAGGTGAAGTCCTCAGACAAGCCATGTTGCTAGAAGGTTCGGTTAGAAACACTGGCGTGCACGCTGCGGGCATCATTATTGCGCCAAAAGATTTGTCAGAAATTGTTCCGGTAGCGGTTTCAAAAGACTCTAACCTCCTTTTGACTCAATTTGAAGGCAAAGTGATTGAAGATGCAGGGGTTATTAAGATGGACTTTTTGGGCTTAAAAACCTTATCTATCATTAAAACTGCACTTGAACTGATTGAAAAAAACCACAACATCAAAATCGATATAGACAGCATACCGCTTGATGACGCCCTCACCTTTCAACTCTACCAAAAAGCAGAAACGACAGGTACTTTCCAATTTGAAAGTCCTGGTATGCAAAAATATTTAAAAGATCTAAAGCCAGATAAATTTGAAGATTTGATTGCTATGAATGCCCTTTACAGACCAGGGCCCATGGAATACATTCCTAAATACATCAAACGCAAACATGGCTTAGAACCTGTTGAATACGATATTCCTGAATTAGCAGAATACTTATCAGATACTTACGGCATTACTGTATATCAAGAGCAGGTAATGTTGTTGAGCCAATCGCTTGCGGGCTTCAGTAAAGGCAAGGCGGATTCTTTAAGAAAAGCGATGGGTAAGAAAAACCTCGCAGACTTGATGAAACTGAAAGATGAGTTCATGGCTGGCATCAAAAGCAAGCAATTGCCTGAAGACAAATGCGAAAAAATTTGGAAAGACTGGGAAGCTTTTGCCTCCTATGCCTTTAACAAATCGCACTCAACTTGTTATGCTTTTGTGGCTTATCAAACTGGTTATTTAAAAGCCCATTACCCAGCGGAATACATGGCTGCTGTGCTTAGCAATAACAGCAACAACATTGACAAAATCAGTCAAATGATGCAAGAATGCAATCGCATGGGGGTTAAAGTACTGGGGCCAAGTGTGAATGAAAGTGACCGTTTGTTTTCTGTTAATCTTAAAGGTCAAATCCGCTTTGGATTAACTGCGGTTAAAGGCGTAGGCGATGCGCCTGCTTCAAACATCATTGAAGAAAGAGAAAAGAATGGCCCTTACAGTTCTATTTTTGATGTCTGTAAGCGTTGTAACCTAAGAAATGTCAACAAGAAAGCATTAGAGGCCTTAGTAAAAGGTGGAGGCTTTGATTTCGATACCAGTTACCACAAAGCGCAATATTTAGTTGAAGGCGAATTGGGCAGTGGCATTGAATTGGCCATTAAATTTGGGGCTAAAAGCCAAGAAAATGAATTCAGTTCTCAAGGCTCATTGTTTGGAGAAACAGCTCAAACCACTTTAGCCGCCCCTCAATTACCCAAAGTTGAACCCTTTACCATTTTAGAGGAATGTCAAATGGAAAAAGAAATGGTTGGTATCTTTATCAATCGTCATCCTATGGACACCTTTAAAGTAGAATACGATGCCATTACTAACACCGTCTTAACCGAACTCGACAACATCAATGAGTTAGTTAAAACCAAACCCAATCTGACGGTGGCTGGCATAGTGATTAAAGTTGATCATTTGATTACCAAAACAGGTAAGAATTATTCGAAATTCATCTTACAAGACTATTCAGGCCAACATACTTTTTTCGCCTTTGGCAATGCCTTTGATTTATTGAGACTGATTCTATACCCCAACCAATTCATTGTGCTTAAATGCAGGATTGAAAAACCAAGATGGGCCAAAGAAGGCGGCAATCCATGGGAATTGAATATTGTATCAGGCGAAAAAATGGAAGATGTGAGAGACCGCTACATAAAAGGATTGAACATTGCCATTGATGTGGACTTATTAAGCCAAGGCATGGTGCATGATTTGGTCAGTTTAATTGACAAATACCCTGGAGAAATGCCCTTACAATTCACCATTCATCATCAGGTTAAAAAATACCAGTTTGACATGTTCAGCAGCAGCAAAAAAGTCAATCTTTGCGCAGAATTACTCGATGAATTAAACCGCGCAGAGCTGGTGTATCAAATACAACTTAAATAAGCTTAATGCTGAATGCTAATGCGTTTGGCAATTTGTTGTTGTTCAGATTGAATCAATACAATATAATTACCCGCATATAAAGTTTCTACATCAAAATAGACAATAGTACTTCCCTGCTTTAGTAGCTTGGTTTGAAGCAACTGGCCTTGTAAATCCATTAATTGAAGGGTTAAATCAGAAGACAACAATCCTTTGTATTGAATAGCCAAAGTGTGATTAGCCGGATTAGGAAACAATAAACATTCAAATGCATCATCGCTTAAAGCTTGCACCTTGGTGGTTGGTTTATATTGTGTAACGGGTTCGGTGATTGAGTTCACCTTTGCCCCATTTTTAACGCCATAGAAATTTGGCCCAACAACATAAGGATAAGCAGAATTCCAGTTGGCATCTACAGTAGCGAAATAACAATATATGCCATTGGGGTATTCTGGTGTAATACAGAATCTACCATTACTGGCATCAAGCACATCTTGAGCAGTGTCTTGAACAAATTCATAATCTTCTCTGAAATACCCTAAAGGATAAGTTGAACTAACTGCAGGGCCAGCCGTTACATTACTGCCATTGGCATATTGATTTCTTACGCTAATGGCTCTTAAATGATAAGCCGATTTGATTCGGGTAATGGCACCAGTGCCATTGATGTTTCTATAGGCATAAGCACCATAGATCGGAAAACCATCTGCTGCAAAACCTATCAAGGGTGAATGTTTAGTGGTGTCGATGGCATATAAACCATCCGCATCGTACAAATTACAAATGCTTGAAATCACTTGACGATCCAATTTGAACGCAGAAGGATTTTGATGGTGGTGGTAATTACCCATTGCAGGATGTCCCTTTGAACAATCGAAACCTTTTTTCTCAGCAACCACCGCATCTCTGTTCCAAACATTATCTCCCATGCCACCTAAAGGACCACCCTTTAAGGCATTAGCCGTATTGCTCCAAGAAACACCATCTCTGTAATCAAACAAGGCCACACCATTAATAAATTGGCCGATATTGCCGCCTGTAGTTGGACTTGGTGTGCCTGTGTTTTTAACAGGATTTAAGGAAATTTTAAAGATGGCATTTTGAGCTGTTGTTAAAGAGGGGTTGCCATCTAAAAATGGCCCAGTGGTATATGTTGGCACCCCATTGGTTTTAATGTAAACCCAGTTACTTGAATACGATACTGTTCTAATATTGGCCAGAGCAGTATCTGCTATAGCGGTAGAATTGCCATTCACATAATGTGAGCCTTTTATGGTTGAATTTTGCAACCAACTAGTAATTGCAGGACCTTGTGCATAACTCAATTGGAGTGTGAAGCAGGTGAAAAGGACTAATATAGATTTCATATTTTAGGGTGATTTACAAACTTAGACGATTTTATGGATTATTTCCTTTGTCATTAGGAAATAGATTGTCTTTATTGAACAAGAATTGAACATCATTGAGGGTTTTCAAAAAGGCAATGATATCGAGTTGATCATTGGCGCTGAGTGGAAAAACAGTCGTTACGTTATTGTTCAGTTTGGCACTGACTTGCTTTTCTGCATAATGATTCAATACAGCTTGCAAGGTCTTGTATCTTCCATCATGCATATATGGATAGGTATAAGAAATATTCCTAAGACTGGGCACTTTAAACGCAAAAGAATCTTTTGGATTGAGACTAATGGCATAGCGCCCTAAATCAGGATATTGAGGATCAAGGCTTAATCCATTGTATTGGTAGGTATAATTGGTAAACAAAGGTTCTGCATGGCAAGCATTGCAATACTGTTTAAACTTTTCATACCCTTTGGCTTCCTGAGTAGTGAAAGTGCTTTGATGCCGTTTGACACTGTCGTATTTAGATTCGAAACTATTTAATGACAAAACAAAAGCAGCCAATGATTTTAAAAACAGGCTTGAACTGATGCTTTTACTCTGTTGTATGGAAGCACATAATGCCTGATAGCGAGGCAATCGATTCAACTTAGTCAAAACATGCTCAAGTGTTTCAGCCATTTCATTTGAGGCGCTTAGTGGAGCCAATGCCTGCACTTCTATATGATTGACCGCCCCATCTAACATAAAAGCAGATTGCCATGCTAGATTAAACAAAGCAGGGGCATTTCTTTTCCCTATACTATCACCTATACCATGACTCAAAGCATGGTCAGTATGCGCAAATGCGGTGTAAGGATTATGACAAGATGCACAGGATACAGAACTATCGGCAGAGAGTATTGGGTCGTAAAACAATACTCTGCCCAATGCTCGCATTTCTGGAGTGTATGTCGTTTGAATTCGCGCTTGAACAGGTTCAGGGAAATAATTCGGCCAATAATGCTGTTTTACACCTTTGAAAGCCATTAGCAAGCCCATTAAAATCAATATCATGAACAGTTTAAGTTTCATGGTTGCATAGGTACAAAGCTGTTTGAAAAAGCATTAAAGACTTGTTTAGCCAAAGGGCCTGGTGACATTATTTTAGTCGAAACACCTTCGTTCAAATGTTTTAAAAATACATTTAATTGTATATCTACAAAGATTTTATCAGACTTAATATCTACCTGTTTATCTATCAAAGTTGCATTAGGCCAACGATACCCTCCCAAATGAAATTCCAATGCTGTTTTTGGACTTGAATTTTTAAAATACTTTCCCTCCAACTTTAGATGAATGTATCCACTTTGCCAGGTCCAAAACATACCATTCAAGGGATCTAATGCCCCAGACAAAGCCCCTGAAGTATTGCATACACTATCTAAGCCAATGCTGTAAACAATGGTTTTTGGGGTAACGTTTACAGGACAATCAATTGTAACTGTATGGGTTAAAACAGAGTCGGACAATTCAATTAAAAACGCGTTGGTATCTGAGAATATCAATTCATTGCTCTGGCTGTATAATCTAAAATTGGACAGATAACATTTAAACACTTCCAATTGAAATGAATCTTGTTGGGAAGGCAAGCTTAATTTAAATGTACAGGTGATGGGTTTGGCAAAACCATTAACAGCTATCAATAACATTAAAATGAGCAAACGCATCATGGGACTATACCATTACTTTTTATGCGGTTTAAACCATTCTGCCAACTTTGATTGCAATTGAACAAATGCCTCCTGTTGTTCAGGCTTGCACAACTGCCTAATGGCCACAAAATGTTGTAAATGGGTGTTTTCAATTTGTCTCTGAAAGGCATTTATGTGTTCAATATAGTGGTTTTGCACTAAACTATCCTTACTGTCTAAATGCCTGTATAAACTGGATTTATAGACTTGAATACTGTCATCAAGAGATCGAATTTGTGTTCTATGAACTTGAATAAGCGCATCATAGGCTTGAATCTGTTCTGCATCAAATTGAAGTTGATCTATAATAAGCTGTTTGGGGCCTTCAGGCCTATGCTTGGGTCTGTTTAAAAACAAAAACAACCAGGCTAAATTCGCCAAGAACAAAACCAATAAGGCAGAATTTAAAAATTTAATTTTATTCATTTATACAATTGATTATTGATTGTAAATTCTGTAGACATTTGCGAAGCATCTATTGGGCCTTTGACATAGGCAGACCAGATAAACAAAACATTCAACATGATAACAATAAGGACTATGGAAAGCATCACTATGGTTTTGGGTTTAGACCACAAGGCTTGTTCTTGCCAGAAGATTTGTGCTTGAATTTTGTTCAACAGATTATTAGATGGCACTATATGCTCATGATTGGCTAAAAGTGAAAATTGATCCTCTAGTTCCATATCCTTTAAGACGTTAATTTTATTCATTTCCTTCATTTTTTAGGCGCATTTTATTCAAATTTTGTTTCGCTCTGTATAACAATGATTCCACTGCTTTAACTGAAACCCCCATAATTTCAGCCACTTCATACTGGGGCAATTGCTCAAACTTACTCAAAATCAAAGCGGTTTTTTGCTGATCCGGTAATTTCTGAATCTGATTCATTAATTGCAATAAGGCTTCTTTTTGCACTAATGCTGTTTCAGGATGAAAAGCCTCAACAGCTATATCATTGTGTAAGGGCATATCACTGAAAAACGTCCATACACTAGACAATCTTTTTTTCCTTTTTTTGGCTTTAATACAATCCAAACACCTGTTGATGCAAATTTTGTAGATCCAAGTTTTCAAATTGGCTCGGCCCTCAAAAGCAGCTTGTTTGTTGTATACCGTCACAAAAACATCTTGTGTAACCTCTTCTGCATCTTCCTTGTTTTGCAAATAATGTAAAGCGGTATTAAACACCATTTTATGATAAACTATATAGGTTTGTTCAATATCCAGCATCTCAATCGATTACAAAGTAAACCTAATTAGACGATTTATTATCTAAATCCTTGCAAGTATTGATAGCGACCTTTATTTAGCACTTTCATCTAGATACAAATTTAGTAATCAAAAATTTGTGAGTGTTTTTAGACTGTTTGTAAAAACTATGCAGCGATTAAATGATAAAGCTTAACTTTACAAAATGAATATGTCTTCATTAACGGTAAAAAAAGATTTTGTTGCTGGCTTAGTGGTTTTCTTAGTTGCCCTACCTCTTTGTTTAGGAGTAGCTTTAGCAAGTGGTGCACCTTTGCTCTCGGGGGTAATTGCCGGGGTAATTGGAGGTATAGTAGTTGGTTATTTTAGTGCATCAAACACCAGTGTTAGTGGACCGGCAGCCGGCTTAACGACTATAGTGCTTGCTGGCATTACCCAGCTTGGCTCTTTTGAATGGTTTTTGTTGGCTGTATTCATTGCAGGTATTATTCAGTTGTTATTTGGGTTTTTAAAATCTGGATTCATTGCGAACTTTATACCCAATAGTGTAATTAAAGGATTGTTAGCCGCTATTGGGATCATTTTAATTTTAAAGCAAATTCCTCACGCTGTTGGTTACGACTTTGACCCTGAGGAAGATTTTAGTTTTTATCAAAAAGATGGAGAGAACACCTTTACTGAGTTAATGCATATGCTTAATTTCATTCAGTTGGGGGCAATAATCATTAGCATTGTTTCAATCAGCATCTTGTTATTATGGAATAAGATTCGAAATCCTTTTTTCAAACAAATTCCAAGCTCATTAATTGTAGTGATAGTTGGTGTTTTAATTAATCTATTGTTTCTCAACATCAATCCATCATTGGCTATCTCTGGATCACATTTAGTCAATATCCCTAAAATTAATTCCATACAAACATTATTCACTTTCCCTGATTTCAATCAGATTGTAAATACTAAAGTATGGGTTATTGGTTTTACCATTGCCATAGTTGCTTCTATTGAAACCCTTTTAAATATTGAAGCATTAGAAAACTTAGACCCACAGAAGCGACCTGCATACCCCAATCGTGAACTTATTGCACAAGGCATTGGCAACACTGTTTCTGGATTAATTGGTGGATTACCAATTACATCTGTAATCGTTAGAAGCTCTGTCAATATTCAAGCGGGTGCCCAAACTAAGCTTTCTAGTATATTACATGGATTGTTCTTACTCATTGCAATTGTCTTTTTAGCGCCCATCATGAATTTAATTCCTCTGGCCTCGTTGGCCTCTATTTTGATTTTTACAGGGTTTAAATTAACCGCTTTCAATTTGTACATAGAAGAGTTTAAGAAAGGCTACAAACAATTTATTCCATTTGTTATTACTATATTAGCCATTGTCTTATCTGATTTATTGATTGGTGTCAGCATAGGTTTAATCATCAGTATATTATTCATCATTAAGAACAATATCCATTCGCCATTTACCATCAAAACCAATTCACATTACCTAGAAGAAAATCTTATAATTGAATTAAACAGTCAAGTTTCTTTTTTGAATAAAGCTAAAATCAAAAACACTTTATTGACTATTCAAAACAACACAAAAGTGACCATTGACGCTACAAGAGCTAAATACATTGACCAAGATGTGATAGATATTGTCAATGAGTTTAAAAACAACATTGCCCCTCAAAAAAACATTGCATTAAATCTAATTGGTTTCAATAGTGCACTCAATGACAGTCAATTCAAATTGCATCTCGACAAAGCAATGCAAAAAAGTTTATCTGCAGATCAAGTTTTAGCCATTCTAAAAGCAGGCAACCATAGGTTTACTAACAATACACATAACACTAAAAATTTAAATCAACAACTGGCCAATATTGCAAAGGGCCAAAACCCTATTGCAATCATTCTTAGTTGCATAGATTCCAGAACTACCACAGAACATGTATTTGATTTGGGCCTTGGTGATATCTTCAGTGTCAGAATAGCTGGCAATATCCTTAATGAAGATATATTAGGCAGCATGGAATTTGCTGTTCATCAAATGGGAGTTAAATTAATTGTAGTTTTGGGGCATACCAAATGTGGCGCTATAGCCGGCGCATGTAACCATCTAGAGCTAGGGCACCTATCGCAATTGTTAGAAAAAATTCAACCTGCGGTTAATGCAGAAACGTCGGTCCTTGATAATAGAGATGGTGACAATTATGAATTTGTAGACAAAGTAGCAGCCATTAATGTTATGCAAGTGATAGAAGGCATCAAATCCAATAGCACATTAATTAACAATGCTATGCTAGACAATACAGTCAAAATCGTTGGAGCAATGTACCATATCGAAAACGGCAAAGTGATTTTTTATGAATAAATAATCTAAGATTATGATCAATATAAACAGTATTCAGGTAGAAATTGACGCTGGGTATTTATATCAACTTCTTGCAGAAAAAGAAGCTGACCCAGCCATTGCGGGGATTTTTAGAGAGATGTCAGATATTGAATATGGCCATGCAAAAGCCTTTATGGCTAAGAATGGTATGCCAATTGACAAAATGCCTAAGCCTTCTGGCAGAGCCAAAACACTCGCTAAGATAGGCAAAATCATGGGCTATGATTACATCTTAGGGGTTTTATTGGATACTGAAAAAAGGTTGTCGGCCAATATTCAAACGGCCAGAAAAACCCATGCTTCTGAAGCCTCATTATCTGATACCGCTCACGTGTCAATATTAAAAAACATTTTACATCAATCTCCCAATATAGCTGGAGCACAATTGGCCCGATTTGAAAAAAGACATAAATCTGTTGGTGGCAATGCCCTGAGAGCGGCCGTTTTAGGTGGTAACGATGGCTTGGTTTCTAACTTTAGTTTGGTGATGGGTGTTGCAGGTGCAAGTACTGGGCAATCAACGGTATTATTAACTGGCATTGCGGGCTTATTAGCGGGCGCCTTATCAATGGCATTAGGCGAATGGATTTCAGTTAAAAGTTCTCAAGAATTATACGAAAACCAAATGCAGTTAGAAATGGATGAACTTGAGAGCAATCCTGAAGGTGAAGAAAGAGAATTGGCTTTAATCTACCGTTCTAAAGGCATTCCTGAAGACCAAGCAAAAACCATGGCTGCAGACATCATAAAAGATAAAGCAAAAGCCCACGATGTATTGATCAAAGAAGAATTAGGTATCAATGCCGAGGAATTAAAAGGCTCTGCTATGGAAGCAGCAATTGCCTCATTTGTTTTGTTCTCTGTGGGAGCAATCATTCCTGTATTACCATTCTTTTTTATTGGCGGTTTTGAAGCCATTGCTTTATGTGTTGGCTTAAGTGCAATAGGCTTATTCATTATTGGCGCAGCTATTACTTTATTCACAGGCAAAAGCATTTGGTATTCAGGTTTCAGACAAGTTTTATTTGGCTTACTCGCTGCAGCTATAACTTTTGGCATAGGCAAACTCATTGGCGTATCTGTTTTAGGATAAGTAAATGAAGATCATTAGCAGAACCATTATAGTATTATCATTCGTGAGCTTTTTTACGGATGTGGCCAGCGAAATGCTTTATCCAGTTATGCCATTGTATTTAAAACACATTGGTTTTTCAATTGTGTTTATTGGCATTTTAGAGGGTATTGCCGAGGGTTTATCCGGCATTAGTAAAGCCTATTTTGGGAAATGGTCGGACGTGATTGGCAAACGTATGCCTTTTGTAAGAATTGGTTATTTATTAAGTGCTATTTCCAGACCAATGATGGTGGCACTCTCCCATCCTATTTGGGTATTTCTTGCACGCAGCATAGACCGCTTAGGCAAAGGCATTAGAACAAGTGCCCGCGATGCATTGTTGTCTGATGAATCGACTAAAGAAAACAAGGCAAAAGTATTTGGCTTTCATCGCTCAATGGACACCTTTGGTGCTGTATTAGGCCCCTCATTGGCCTTATTGTTTTTGTATTTTTATCCGGAACATTATAAAGAGTTGTTTTTATTGGCATTTATACCTGGTATTTTGGCGGTCTTATTAACTTATTTCATTAAAGAAAAAACAAATATCCATCCGGTACCCGGCAAGGTCTCAGTTTGGGAGTTTTTCAAATACTGGAAAAGCAGCAACCAACAATACAAATCGCCTGTCATTGGATTTTTACTCTTTGCCATCATCAATAGTTCAGATGTATTTTTATTACTCAGAGCCAAAGAGCTTGGTATTTCTGATCAAATGGTAATTGGCTTGTATATATTTTACAATTTCATGTATGCCGTAGCAGCTTATCCATTAGGCGCATTGGCAGATAAGATCGGGTTAAAATATGTATATGCTTTTGGTTTGAGTTTATTTGCAACCGTATATTTCTGCTTAGGTTACACCAATGAAACTAGCATCATCATTTTACTGTTTGCCATCTATGGGATTTTTTCAGCTGCCACCGAGGGCATTTCAAAAGCATGGATCAGCAAGGCTGTGCACAAACACGAAACAGCTACAGCCATTGGTACTTATAGTTCATTTCAAAGCGTATTTACCTTAATATCAAGTACCATTGCAGGCATTATTTGGTACAATTGGTCAGGGCAAGCTTTAATGATTTACACCGGCATTACAACTGCTCTTATTGCCATTTATTTTTTATTTGTAAAAGAAAAAGGCGTAGATCCAGACAATGCTATTTTAGCAAAACATTAGCAGTGACTTTGGTAAAGCCTGTGCTTAATCCACCAAAATTCTTGTTTTCTTGAACCACATAATGCCTTAAAGAATGAATGGCAGTTTGGTCTAAAATAGACAATTGTTCAATCAATGCTTGAGCTATATTGTACTGAGGCCCCATTTTACCATCATCTACCTTAATGCAAATGCCATAGGATAGTGGCTTAATAGCAATGGCATAAACACCATCTGCACCGGTTTTGCCAATTAATTGCCCTTTGGATTGTCTCATCAAATCGGTGCAATAACGCTTTTCTCCTGCTATCATTTCTGGATAGGCATTGACTGCATCAAACATCATTTGACAGGCTTTTTGAATGGCTGCTGAAAAAGCATTTGGCGCAATCAGTTGCCTATAAGCAATGGCTTGATTGATCACAGGAAAGGCAAATATAGGCGCTGAACAGCCATCAATACCTGTTTGAATCTGCTCTTTAGGGTATTTGTGAAAAGCAGCAACAATGTCTAATATCTCTTGATGTAGGGCATGATTAGAATCGATGTAATTATCAATCGGCCATCCGCGATAAACGCAATAAGCTAAGAAACCTGCATGCTTTCCACTGCAATTGTTATGAATGCGCAATGCAGGTAAATCTTGTTTGATTAACTGCACCTGATCTTCTTTCAAAGTTGGCATTTGCGGACCACATAATAAAGCCGCTTCAGTTAATCCTATTTTACTTAATATGGATTTGACTGTTTCCACATGCTGGCTTTCTCCATTGTGAGAACCACACATAATAGCAATTTCTTTTTGAGTAAACTGAAAATGTTCAACGGCCCCAGAACTCAATAGCGGAATTTGTTGAAAAAACTTTAGGGCCGATCTTGGATAACACAATTGTTGCACATCCCCTTGACTGTAAATAATGGCATCATCTTCACCAACTATACAAATCACACCACGGTGAAAACTCTCTAATACATCACCTCTATAAACTTCTACTAAAACTGGATTACTCATACTTATTGTTCGCCATGATTGGCTAATAAAAACATACAGGCCATTCTGATGGCAACACCATTTTCAACCTGATCTAAAATAATGCTGTAATCACTATCAGCAACATCGCTGGTGATTTCAACCCCACGGTTAATTGGCCCTGGGTGCATAATGGTGATGTCTTTGCCAATGCTGTCAAGCAAGTCTAAACTTAAGCCATATTGTAAACTGTACTCTCTTAAACTTGGAAAATACTTAATATCTTGTCTTTCTAACTGTATGCGCAACATATTAGCTACATCGCACCATTCAAGCGCTTTTCTGAGATTGTGTTCAACCTTTACACCTAGTTGTTCTATGTGTCTTGGGATCAAAGTACTTGGTCCGCAAACCATTACTTCTGCCCCTAACTTTTGTAAACAGTATATATTAGACAGCGCTACACGCGAGTGTAAAATATCACCCACTATGACCACTTTTTTACCAGCTACATCTCCCAATGTTTCTTTAATAGAATAAGCATCTAACAAGGCTTGGGTTGGATGTTCATGGGTACCATCTCCTGCATTCAAAATAGTGGCATCAATATGCTTAGACAAGAACAAAGCTGCTCCTGGGCTAGGATGTCTCATTACCACCATATCTACCTTCATACTCAATATATTCTTAACGGTATCAATTAGGGTTTCACCTTTAGAAACCGAAGAACTTGAGGAAGAAAAATTAATGATATCAGCACTCAATCGTTTTTGAGCCAATTCAAATGAGATTCTAGTACGAGTTGAATTCTCAAAAAACAAATTCGCCACAGTAATATCTCTTAAAGAAGGGACCTTTTTAATCGGTCTGTTGATGATGGTTTTAAAATTATCAGCTGTCTCAAAAATGAGCTGAATATCATCTTCTCTAAGGTCTTTTATACCCAATAAGTGTTTTACAGATAATTGTGTCATTCGTTGATCAACCAAACATTATAATTCCCTGTTTCCCATTGCACTTTAACACGTTGTCCCTGACCTCTGGTGTCAATGGCTTTGCCCGTGTAATCTGGCGCTATAGGATTCTCTCTGTTAAATTTTCTATCAATTAATACGCATAGCTCAATTTTAGATGGTCTCCCAAAACCAAGTATGGCATCCATAGCACTCCGAATGCTTCTTCCGGTATACAAGACATCGTCAATTAAAATAATGTTTATATTCTCTGTACTGAAAGGAATATGGATTGGGCTTGCTACTAATTGTTTATCGTGGTGAGTGCGGTAATCATCTCTAAAGAAAGTGATGTCTAATTCGCCATACTTTACCTTAGCTTGAATGATTTCCTCTACCCTTTGCCTAATGATTCTGGCAATTTGAATCCCTCTTGGCTGAAGGCCAATGATAGCTGTGTTAGCAAATTGATCATGGTTTTCAATTAACTCATAAGCCAATCTGGTAATAGTGGCATTGAGTTTTTTGTGATCGTATAACAGCTTATTTTCCATGCTTATGATTGTTCTGACAATTCCAAAATGGTATCAAATTCAAAAGGTGTTAAAGGCATTACACTTAAACGCCCCTGTCGGATCAAACCGATATTTGCCAAACGTTTATCAGATTTTATTTGTTCTAAAGTTACAGGCTGCTTGAGCGCTTTAAATGGTGCCACATCTACTACAACCCAATTGCTATCATCCGTAGTTGGATCTTGGTAAGCTGTTTTAACCACTTTAACAATTCCAACTACTTCTTTACCCTCATTACTGTGGTAAAACATACACAAATCGCCCTTTTGCATGGCCTTTAAATTGTTTCTAGCCTGGTAATTCCTTACCCCATCCCAAAAGGTCTTTTTGTCTTTCAACATTTGACCCCAAGCATACTTGACGGGTTCAGATTTTAAAAGCCAGTAGTTCATTAAGGGCAAAGGAACGCAAAATATATTGGTCTGTCAACTCCATCACAAAAAGGATATTCACCATTTATAAATAATTGTACAATTAGCGTCCAATTTAATGACTTTAAGCGCTATTTTTGCGCCCTTTGAAAGGCTTAAAAACCATACTAGACAAACAATACGAACAATGGAATCACATCAATTTTATTGAGAATGACCCCATTGTTATTCCGCATCAATTTTCCGCTAAAGAAGACATTGAAATTGCTGCGTTTTTTACAGCATTAATCGCTTGGGGGAATAGAAAAAGCATTATCAAAAGCGCCGAAAGTTTAATGCAGCTTATGGAGCAACAACCCCATCAGTTCATAACCCAACACCAAGTAAAAGACTTAAAAGCCTTTGATCGTTTTGTTCACAGAACATTTAACAGCACTGATCTTATTTCTTTGATTGGGTTTATTAAAACATTGTATGCGGATTGGGGCGGATTGGAACATGGTTTTTCTATGCATTTGAACCCCAAGGACCAGACCATTGAAAAAGCCCTCATAGGTTTTAAACAACTCTATTTAAACTCTGATTACCATGTTAAAAGAACAGAAAAACACCTTTCAAGCCCACTTAGCGGAAGTGCCTGTAAGCGATTAAACATGTATTTACGATGGATGGTCAGAGAAGATGAAAAAGGGATAGATTTTGGACTCTGGAAAAGCATACAAACCCATCAATTGGTTTGCCCGCTCGATGTGCACGTTATTCGCCAAGCTCAAAAACTTCAATTAATTAAAACCGATAAAAGCAATTGGAACAATGCAATTGAGCTCACTAAAGCACTCAAAAAATATTGTAAAACAGATCCAGTAAAATACGATTTTGCACTCTTTGGTTTAGGCATACTTGAAGCCCAGCAAAAACAAAGCCATCAAACCCTTGAATTAAGTATCCACAAGCTTGGGAAAAAATTCACAAAGCATTGATATTTTTTCATTATTTTTGAGGTCTGAATACCATGTCTAAAAGTCAAACCTCAATTGTTGAAATCATTGAACATTTATTGTTAAATCATGAATGTGTTGTGTTGCCTGGCCTTGGCGGATTTATCGTGCGAGACAGCCCATGTAATTTCACTGCAGATAAGTCCATGATTAAACCGGCTTTTAGAAATTTATTTTTCAATCCGCATTTAACTCAAAACGATGGTTTATTGTGCCATGCCCTTCAAAACGAAAAAAGCATGAGCTATAATGAAGCTTCTGCACTTTGCCAATCATTTGTAACAGACTTTCAAACACAAATCCAATCAGAACAATCCTACAAATTTGGCCGTCTTGGTGTCTTTTATAATGGTCAAAACAACATATGGTTTGCTCCAGCCAATGAATTAAACCTGTCTTTAGATAGCTTCGGTCTTGAGAGCATTCAAATTCAAACTGTTGCTCAAACAGAAGTACTTCTTCCAACGCCGGTCAAATCATTGATTGATAATGCGCCAATAGCTACACTTGATGTGCGCAAACCTAGACTAAAGCCTTGGTTAGTGGCTGCGTCTGTGGCTATATTGTTCCATGTGGGTTATTTGTTTTTAGAACAAGCCCAATTGGCTCCTATGCCAAGTCAACAACACCAAGCAGCTGTTGTTCCTTCTATTCAATTACCAAATACGCCTGTTGTAGAATCAATAGATTCACTCTCCTATTCTCCTGCTGTTGAAGTAGCACCTGAAGCTGAAGTTATTACAGAAACAGCTCCTGTTGAAACAATTCAAACCATTGAACCAACAACTCCTGAGCCTACAGTTAAATCTTCTCCTGTAAGTGTTAATCCACCTCAGGTTGTAGCGAAATATAAAATTGAAATCAACGCCAACTTCCACCTCAAGGATCTCCAAAAGAAAGGCATCAATGCTGAATTGATCTTTGAAGATGGTTTTTACCAAATCATTATAAAATAAATAACCTACTAAATACGTTAAACACCTATGTTTCTATCAATCCTTCTTCAAGCGGCAAACACAGTCGCAGTTGACACTTCTGCAGCCGCAAGCCCTGCCAATCAATTACCTAATGGCCTTTGGGAACTTACCTTAAAAGGTGGTATAGTAATGATTCCTATTGGCGTGATGTTTGTAATTGCCATTTTCATTACCATTGAAAGATGGTTAACCCTTAACAAAGCTGGTAAAATTGATGCTAACTTTATGTCAAGCATTAAAGACATGGTATTGAATGATAATATTGTTGGCGCTCAAACCTTATGCAGCAGAACCAATACGCCTATGGCTAAAATGATTGAAAAAGGTATTTCAAGAATAGGTAATCCTTTAAAAAACATTGAAGTTGCAGTTGAAAATGTTGGTAAACTAGAAGTTTACAAATTAGAAAAAGGCATGCCTTGGCTAGCCACTATATCTGGTGCAGCGCCAATGTTAGGATTCTTAGGGACTGTTACAGGAATGATCAGTACCTTTGGTGGTATAGCCAGAGCTGGTGACCAAGTTAACGCCAGTCAATTAAGCGGTGGAATTTACGAAGCGATGGTAACTACGGTTGCTGGTTTGGTGGTAGGTATCTTTGCTTATTTAGCCTTTAACTTATTAACTGCAGCCATTGAAAAAATCGTTTACAAAATGGAAGCCAGTTCAGTAGAATTCCTTGACATCCTTCAAACACCAACCAAATAATCTTATTTCACAATGTCATTAAGAAAGAAAAGTAAAATATCAACTGAATTTAATATGGCCAGTATGACCGATATTATTTTCTTGTTGTTGATTTTCTTTATTCTGACTTCAACGGTTGTGCGTGAACCAGTTTTAAAAGTATTATTGCCTAAAGGGGTAAATGATGCGGTTCAAGTTAAACAACCTGTTAGAATATTTTTAAACGCCGATGGTCAATACGCTATTGACAATCATACAAATGTTGCTTTTACTGATTTACCTTCTGTGCTTCAGGAGGAATTAAGCAAAAAACCAGATGCAGCAGTTAGCATTCACGCAGACAAATCTGTTGTATACGAACGCGTGATGGAATTGGTAAGTATCGCCAATCGCTCAGGTGCCAAAGTGGTTTTAGCATTAGAAAAAGAAACAGTAAAATAATTATGACTCCAGAAATTGAAAGACGACATAGAATCATTTCAGGTATAGCTACCAGTATTATCTGTATACTGCTATTATTGATATTTTGGTTTTACAACTTTCATTATGAATTAGCCCCAGTCATTAACGACAAAGGAGCTGTTGCAGTTAGTTTAGGCGATCCTAACAACGGTGGACCAGAGGAAGTACCTATTCAAGCTGAATCTGCTCCTAGTGTTCCGAAACTCAACATGCCAGAATCTTATGAGCAAACTCAAGATGCTGATGCGGTAGCTCAAAAAAGCAGCCCTGAAACAACCACAAATACGCCTCAAAATCCTAATCAAACGCCTCAAGAAGACGATTTATTAAGCAGTCTAAAGACAGGTAAGAAAAACCAAAAAGCTTCTGCCTCAGGTGATGGACCTAATTTTGGTGCACAAGGTGACCCTAACGGTAAACAAGGTGGTGATCCTCATGGCACATTAGGTGGCACAGGTGGTGGAGGCATAGGTACTTCCCATTCTTTCGGGGTCAGAAAATTCTATCTTGGCAGTGGCAAGAACAATTGTAATGAAGAAGGCAAAGTCATTTTAGAAGTGACCTTAATGCCTGATGGTAAAATCCGTTTCGACAACGTGAGCCCTAAATCAAATGGTTCTGATTGTCTTGAAAAAGTGGCCATCAATTATTTAAGAAGCTCTAACTTTAATGCCTCTGAAAACGCTATAAGTGTTGAAGGCACAATTACCTTTACCTTCAAATTGAGATAAGCACCAATGGATTATTCATCCACAGTTGAATTCCTCTTTTCAAAGCTCCCCTATTTTACACGCGATGGCAAAGCTGCCATTAAAAACGACTTAAACAATACCATTGCTCTTTGTCAATTTTTAGGCCATCCTGAAAAACAATTCAAGTGCATTCATATAGCAGGCACCAATGGCAAAGGCAGCTGTAGCAATATGTTAGCTGCAGTATTGCAAATGCATGGATACAAAACAGGTTTGTATACTTCCCCTCACTTAGTTGATTTTAGAGAACGTATCAGAATCAATGGCAACATGATTCCAGAGCAAGCCGTTATTGATTTTGTAGAAACAATCAAAGATCAAATTGAAATCATTCAACCCTCCTTTTTTGAAATTACGGTGGGTATGTGTTTTGATTATTTTGCTCAATCCAATATTGACATTGCCATTATTGAAACAGGATTAGGTGGTCGTTTAGACAGCACCAATGTAATAGATCCGATAGTTTCGGTTATAACCAATATAGGATTAGATCATACTGATTTACTTGGTCATACTTTGCCAGCAATTGCTTTTGAAAAGGCTGGTATTATTAAACATCAAACACCTGTGGTGATTGGCGAAACACACAAAGAAACAAAACCAGTCTTTGAGCAGAAAGCTTCAGAAATGAAGGCCAACATCTATTTTGCAGATCAAAATCCTTTGTTTTACAACACTGAAGTTGAATTAGACCTTGAAGGAGATTACCAACAAAAAAATGTGGTAACTGTACTTCAGACCCTTGAGATTTTAAAACAATTGGCTTACCCAATTAATGATTTTACAACGGCTAAAGCGCTGCTTCAAGTTAAAGCATTAACCCAATTCAAAGGCAGATGGGAAAAACTCAATACCCAACCTTTAACCATTGCCGACACAGCCCACAATGCCCATGGACTTGCTTGGGTGGTTCAACAAATTGAAAAGCAAAACTATCATAAGCTTCACATGGTAATTGGTATGGTGAAAGACAAAGATCAGGATGCTGTGCTTCAATTATTGCCGAAGCAGGCTCAATATTATTTTTGTCAACCTAATTTGATGCGGGCACTAGACGCCAATTTGCTGCAGCAAAAAGCTGCTGAACATGGTTTAACAGGCAAGCAATACACTTCGGTTAAAAGTGCCTTAAAAGCTGCTGAAGAAAATGCCCAAGATCAGGATATGATATTCATTGGTGGAAGTACTTTTGTGGTAGCAGAAATTTTATCATGAGCAATGTACTAGAAATATATACTGATGGTGCGGCTTTGGGCAACCCTGGCAAAGGCGGCTATGGCATTGTCATGAAATATGGTAAAGCTGTAAAAGAGATGTCTCATGGTTATGCGCACACTACCAATAACAGAATGGAACTATTGGCCGTTATTGTGGCATTAGAGTGCATTAAAAAGCCAGATGTCTTAATTAAGGTTTATACGGATTCTAAGTATGTACACGATGCTATCCAATTAAAATGGCTAAACAAGTGGATTAAAACAGGCTTTAAGGATAAGAAAAATCCTGATTTATGGATGAGGTATTGGAAGGTTGCACAAACACTTAATGTTCATTTACATTGGGTAAAGGGCCATGCCGGGCATCCAGAAAACGAACGCTGTGATGTATTGGCCACTACCATTGCCAAACAAGGTCCTTGGAGTAAAGACCACGCCTATGAAAACACTGAAAAACAATCCTTGTTATGAGTAGAGAATCTCTTTTATTGTGGATCACAGTACCGATGTATCTCTTATTTATTGTAAGTGAAATTTACATCGGCAAAAAACGTCAACTTAAAAATTACCAGTGGCAAGACAGTTTGGTCAGCATCAGTTTAGGCATCATTGGCGCCGCCTTTGATTTTGGTTTTAAATACTTAACCTTAGGGGTTTTAGATTGGTGCAATGCCCATGCTATTTTTCAAAGTAATTTAATTCAATTATACCCTGTTATGGCTTGGGTGCTATTGTTCATTGGTCAAGATTTTTGTTTTTATTGGCTGCACAGGGCTGAACATTACAACAGAACCTTGTGGGCGGTTCATAGCAATCACCACAGCAGTGAGCATTACAACTTTACGGTAGCCCTTAGGTCATCTACCCTTCAACCTTTATACCGTTACGTGTTTTATATTCCTGTTGCCTTTTTAGGATTCGATGGTATGAGCATCATGTTCATGTATGCAGTCAACCAAGTTTACCAGTTCTTTTTACACACTGAACTCATTGGCAAACTCCCAAAATGGTACGAAGCCATTTTTGTAACGCCTTCGCACCACAGAGTGCATCATGCCAGCAATGTGATTTACCTCGACAAAAACATGGGGCAAGTTCTTATTGTTTGGGATAAACTATTTGGCACATTTCAAACTGAAACAGAAGCCCCTTTATATGGCATAACGAGTAAAATCGAATCATACAATCCACTAACAGTCATGTTCTACGAATGGAAAAAATTATTGAAGGATGTCTTTAAAAGCAGTTCCTTATTACACGCCTTTAAGTATCTGATAAACCCTCCGGGTTGGAGCCATGATGGCAGTACCAAAACCAGCAAAGCGCTGAGAGAAGAACTGCTGAATCAAAAATCAACTAAGGAAATTTAGGGTACTTTTTAAAGTCAGGTTTGCGTTTTTCAATAAAGGCATTTCTACCCTCTTGCGCTTCATCTGTAAAGTAATACAAGAGTGTGGCACTACCAGCTAATTCTTGAATACCAGCTTGACCATCTAATTCTGCATTCAAGCCATATTTGATCATTCTGAGCGCTATTGGGCTCAACAACATCATTTCATGACACCATTGAACGACTTCATCTTCAAGCATGTCTTGAGGCACCACTTTGTTCACTAAGCCCATATCTAAGGCTTCTTGAGCGGTATATTGTCTGCATAAAAACCAAATTTCTCTGGCCTTTTTTTGCCCCACAATTCTGGCTAAATAACTGCTACCAAATCCCCCATCAAAACTACCCACTCTTGGCCCTGTTTGACCGAATCTGGCGTTTTCACTGGCAATGGATAAATCACAAACCACATGCAATACATGACCGCCGCCAATGGCCCAACCATTTACCATAGCAATCACCGGTTTAGGCAGTGAACGAATGCGTTTTTGTAAATCCAAGACATTAAGCCTTGGCACACCATGCTCGTCTTTATAACCACCAATGGTTTTAATGTTTTGATCGCCTCCACTGCAGAAGGCATCTTTACCAACGCCCGTCAAAACCACCACTTGGATATCCGGATGTTCTCTGGCATAGTCCATAGCATCTATCATTTCTATATTGGTTTTTGGGGTGAAGGCATTGTGGTAACGAGGCCTGTTGATGCTAATCTTAGCGATGCCTTCAAAGTACTCAAATAAAATTTCGTCGTACTGTTTAATGGTTTGCCATTCTCTTTGACTCATAGGTTATCTTGTTTATATTGTTGTAATTGTAAATAATTATCTGAATTATTGGTTTGAATTTCAAGCACGCAAGGACCATCTGTATTCAGAAACTTTTCGAATTGTATTGTTAATGCTTCAGCACTTTGAACCAATGCATAGTTTATTTGATAATGCTTGGCCAGTAGTTCAAATCCAAACTTGTGAGGTGTTTGTATCAAATGTTTTTCAGGCATATTTCGAGGCCCTTCTATTTGATCAAAAATACCCCCACCAAAATTATTGAAGACCACTACTTTTAATTGAGACGGAATTACAGATTGAAACCAAGCGTTGTTATCATAGGCAAAGGCTAAATCACCAGTGAATAGTATTTGTGTATGGTTTGAATTTAGGGCCATGCCAAGGGCAGTTGATGTACAACCATCAATACCGCTGACCCCTCTATTGGCAAACACCTGCCATTGATCATGAAACAAAGGCAATAACATGGACGCCCATCTTATACTCATGCTATTGGCGAAATGCAAGCCCATAGTCCTATGAGGTAAATGTTGAAGTATAAAGGCCAAAGCATTTGGCTCTGTTAAGGCTACTAAAGATTGTACCAATTGCTTCGACGCTAATGCGTTTTCAGCAGCTTGCCAGGCAGCTAAATAAGCTGTTGATGGAGGCAAGGTATTTTGCACTGAAGCCCATTGGCCATGAATTATGATTGGATTGGTTTGAAACGGATCTGCACAATACTGTGTATCCGTTATGTGAAAATGAAACTTTGGCTTGAACTTTCTTAAAAACTGTTTAAGGGGTTTGCTTACCACCATTTTACCCGTAGTGATTAAAACCTCAGCTTGAAGCTTAGAAAGTGTTTCTTCATCCGATAACATTAGCACTTTTTCCCAATCTAAGACATTGCATTGGGCTAACTTATTTGAAATAATATCACTAAGAACAGGAAGTTGTAAAGCTTGTAAATGTTTATTACATGTATGATCTGCCCCATGAACAATGAGTATTTGTTTGCTGTTTACAACAGACTCTGGCCACTGAAAAGTACTTTCAATGCTTGATTGAGGAATAGTTGCAATTGGAAACTCAGGATATTCAAAAGCTTGTAAAGTCGCTTCATACAAAGGTTCCCTGAGGGGCACATTCAAATGCACAGGGCCTTTACGATCTGAATTGGCTATTTGCAATCCATCAAGCATGAGCTTAAAATAAGCTTGAGGATTGAGTTCATCGTTACAAGAAGTTTCCTCGCTCCACTTTACATGGCTACCGAAAATCTGCTTTTGATGAATGGCTTGTCCATCCCATTGGTCTATCCATTCTGGTGGGCGATCTGCAGATAAAACCAATAAGGGAATTTCACTGTAAAAGGCTTCCAAAATAGCAGGGTAAAAATTCACCAATGCAGATCCGCTGGTACACATTAATACTACAGTCTGACATGAAGCTTTTGCCAGCCCCAAAGCAAAAAACGCAGCAGATCGCTCATCTACGATAGAATGGCATTGAATTGAATTGATACGCCAAAAAGCCATAGCTAGAGGCGCATTTCTACTTCCCGGACAAATCACCACATCTTTAACCCCTATTAGTTTAGCTGCAGAAGCCAGCGCATTAATATTGGTTTGGTGCATTCCCATTTACTTGCAAAAGTAATTTTTTTATTGATTGAAAATCAGGGTAATTGTCAATTTTAATTCACATAAAAACGATTTCGCCTTTTAATTGAGTATATTTGAACACATGTCGATAAAGAAGTTTTTTTTCTTACTTATGTTAAGCTTCTTGGCCCATTCCATTTTGGCGCAAAACACCATCAATGGGCCTAAAATTATTTGCTTAGGCAGCATAGCAAGTTATACCTATACACCACCCACAGGCGGCACTGTTTCGTCTATTAATTGGGATTTTGGCGATGGTGGATCCTCCAGCAATACAGCACCCAGTCATCAATATATTACAGAAGGCAATTATGTCATAACAGCCACCGCAACTTTAAGCAATTCCTCAGTATCTAAAGCGACGCTTACAGTTGAAGTAGTGCCTTTGCCTAAAGCTTTTTTCTATTTTAATCCTTTTAATGATTCTTGTTTGAACCGCAACAAAATTTGTGTTTACGACACAAGTTCGCCTGGCGTCAATGGCCAAAAAATCATTTCAAGATTGATAGTATGGGGCGATGGCGGCTTTGAAACCAATACCCTACCCAAAAAAGGCGATAGCACCTGCCATGTTTATGCGATTGCAGACAAGTATACCATTCGCATGGAATTGACAGACAACAAAGGTTGTAAAAACAGTGTTGCGCATGATATTAATATCATTCAAACCGTCACTGACTCTTTTACCTTTACTCAGAAATTTACCAATTGCTACCAAGCTGAAATTTGTGTTAGAAACAATTCCTTCGATTACCCCAATAACAAAGGGCGTTTCAGATGGTTGTTTGACACCTCACAAATAGATACCATGCCCCATTTCACTAATTCTAAATGTGTAAGATATGGCAAATCCAGATCGGTTAAAATTCAATTGGTTGGCTTTGTAAATCCTGTTTGTTTCGATACGTTTACGAAAATAATTCCCTTATTGATTGATTCATTGCCTACTAAAATTGACCTCCTTGATACGATTCGTTGTTTTTCAGATGATGCATTGAATGAGGCCACCATAAAGAATGTCGCTCGTGATGACATCAAATGGTATGATGATTTTTACGACCCATTTACAAAAACCAATATTGATTATTTTACTACACAGAAAGCGCCAGGTATTTACCAAGTCAAAGTGGAGATATACAGAGGCTCTTGTGTTACAACCCTTACTGCTCCTTTTAGGGTGCAAGGCCCTGTTGCTCAAATCAAAATTTACAACAGAGACCAGTGCTTTAGAAATAAAGATGTGTTTATGGTGAGCACTTCAAAATTTGTAAATCCAGCTCACTGTACTTACAAATGGGAAATTTATGACCCTTATGGTCAAAACTGCGTTCAACAAAGGATTAAAGACATAAACAAATATCAAAACTGTAATGTTTCAAAGGATTGGTTTGATAAACACAAGTTCTCTTCTAGCAGTGGTAAAGTAAAAGTCTTTTTTACCATAACAGACACCGTTACAGGTTGTTTAGATACCACAAGAGATTGGGTGAATATGCACAACTGCCCTCCCATCCTTAATCCTGACACCATTTTCAGGTGTCAAAACACCTTAATGCATGATACCATGAAACAACCTGTTCCCAAAAAGTTCACTTTGAACCACGGTCAAACATGGTTAACCTATCCTCAGTTTTTAGACACAAGTTATCATGGCGATTACGACATTGGCTTTGCCTTTGAAACGCCTAATTATGGATGGGCAGAACACTACGGAGACGATTCTTTAAGATTGCATTCCGATACCATAACAGAATACGATACAGTATACAGACAGCAAACCCTTAGGGTTTATCCGCTCAAAGCTGACACATTTACGTTAAAGGTATACGGGCATTGCAAACCTTATAGAATAAGTATCCACCTAAAAAATGGGCATTTCAAAAAGGGCGAAAAAATTTACATCAATTGGATAGACAAAAACAATGTTGATTTACAATTTAAAAAAGACACTATCATCGATTCGTTTTTCCATGTGTATCCATATGGTGCTGTTCAAGCCCCTATACAAATTCTACTGACTTCAGCCAATGGCTGCGAAACCCGCTACAGAATGGATGTCAACCTGGGCAAATTACTCTCTCTGCCCTTTTTAAAACCAGTCAATTGCCTATACAATAAAGTGTGTTTCAATCCTCAAGTCAGAGATATGGTAACTGGCATGTATTGGACTCAAAACACCAATAAAAATTATGTTACTTGGATTTTAAGTGACACCTCTGCCCCAATTACCCGATTCAATCCTTGCTACAGCTTTAAAACAGGAGGCTTACGCGATTACAAAATGGTGGTGACTGATAGTTTTGGTTGCAAAGACACCATTCAAGACTCCGTCTTCGTTCAAGACTTAAATGCCAATATTAAACGCAACGGGTTGACTTTGTACTGTGCAGAATTAAAACAATTTTTTGATTCATCATCGTATTATAAATACCCTGCTTGGCGAAAATTCAAACCCAATTTTTACATAGACAGCATTAAGAGTTATGCATGGCAATTTGGCTCTGGTTCTTTCTCATCTATTAAGCGCAATCCTGTGCAATCCATCAATACTTCCTTAGACAGTATTCCAGCCTCTTTGGCCATACAATCTTATTCGGGTTGCGTTGACACCTTTAAATTCTTCATAAAATCTTTAGGGCCTAAACCATACTTTTACATTAAAGACACCATTGGTTGCCAATCATTGTATGCAGAGTTCATCAATAAATCGCGCTTCAGCAAACATTACATTTGGTCATTCGGCGATTCAGCCAAATCATCTCAATTTGTTAGCAATTTGAATCCCGTTTATTTTAATTACAATCGCCCTGGTCGATACAGTATACAATTGGTTGGCATTGATACCATTTACAATCCTTTCACTAAACAAAAACAAGCTTGTTATACGACTTTCCCTGATCCTATTTTTCAAAAAGACACTCACAGAACGGTTTTGGTATTACCATTTAAACGCACTGGTTTGTTAGCTCCAGATACTGTTTGTGTTGGTGAGCGCTTTACTGCTAAAAGTTTATCTGATACTGCCTACAATAAAGACCTTTGGACATGGGGTGATAACAATACAAAAGACAGTTCAGATGGACTATCTCTTACTCACAGATATACTCAATCTGGTCTTTATCTGATCCAATTAAAACCGAGTTACAACAAAAGCCTTTATAATTTTTGTAGAGATTCCACCAAAAAATCAGTGACGGTTTTAAGCGTCAAAGCTGACTTTAAAATTGATCCAAGTAGCAAACCCCCTGTTTTCAAATTCAATAATTTAAGCAGCCCTGTTACACCAACGACATGGTTATGGCAATTTGGTCAACTCGGCAACAATGACAGCTCTACCTTGTTTGATCCAAGTAAAGATTATGGCAATGACACAGGGCATTACCAAGTTTGTTTGATTGCTCAATTGCCATTTGGTTGCAAAGACACTTTTTGCCAAGTCGTTTTTAATGATCGATTACCTGATTTTGGCATTTTCAACGTCTTCACACCGGGCCAGCAAAACCAATTGAACGATGTATACGACATCATCATTGAAAATGAAACCTATTACAATCTTCAAATATTTGACCGTTGGGGCAAGCAAGTATATTATTCAGAGGAGGATTATGGCTTAAATGACCCGCGCAATTGGAATGGTAAAGTCAACAATACGGGGGCTGAATGTGCATCTGGTACCTATTACTATATTTTCCAATACCGTTTACCTGAACAACCAGAACTAACGAAATTGATTGAGGGCAGTATTCAACTAATTCGATAATATGTCTAAACGTGATATACAAACCATCTTAAACAACGAAACTGAGTTGCTTAACAAACTTCACGACATTGTAGAAAATTCAATTCGTGAAGAAAACTTGATTACCCAAAACCTATTAAATCCACCTATTGAAACTGTAAGTACCAGCGAAAAGGTTGCTGATAAAGTGGCTCAATTTGGTGGTAGTTGGAAATTCATTATTTCATTTTTAGTGGTAATGTGCATTTGGATTTCCTTTAATGTAATGGCATTATCTGCTCAAAAATTTGACCCTTACCCCTTTATATTACTCAATCTTATTCTCTCTTGTATTGCAGCTTTACAAGCGCCAATAATCATGATGAGCCAAAACCGAGTTGAGGAAAAAGACCGCAAACGCAGTGAAAATGATTACTTAATCAATTTAAAAGCAGAAATACAAATCAGGAGTTTACATCAGAAAATAGATTTATTACAGGAAGAACAAATTAAATCCTTGTTTGAAACCCAAGCATTACAAATGAAAATGCTTAAATCAATTGAAGATAAATTAGAAAAACACCTCAAAGCCTAAGCTTTAATCTGTCACAAACTCAAAGGTGTTCTCGATGAGCTCCTCCAACATAGGGGTTACATCATTTGCCGGATCAAATGGATGTTGTGCTCCGAAGGTATGGGTGCCCCCTTCAACCTTGATCAATATGGAATGTGGTACGATATTATAAAGATTTTCAGCGTGTTGCATGCTCACAGATTCGTCTTGATCACCATGAATAATTAACAAAGGTACAGACAACAATTTAGCCGCCTTTTTCACATCTAACCTTGACTGATTGGCTGTATAATCATCGTAAAATTGTTTTTTCAAAGGCAATTGAACGCCTGTTCTTTTATTGGGTGCATAAACAACACCCTCTTTTTCCCATTGTTGAATGGTTTCTGGTCTGAAAAAAGAGGCAAATTCTGAGACTGAAGCCCATAACACCAAGCCTTTAACACGCTTGTCTTCTGAAGCCTCTAACAAGGCAATGCCTCCTCCTCTACTGTGTCCTACTAAAAACAATTGAGTCATGTCAATGCGCCATGCTTCAGCTTGTTTTTCTATCTCATCAATAACGGCTTTCAAATCTGAAATTTCAGTTGAATAATTGTTATTGGAAAAAGCTTCAAGGTCAGATATTTCATTAAGTTGATGATCGACAACACCGTTTTTGGAAAAATTAAATTTCAAAAAGGCCAAACCACTTTGGGCTGCTTGTTCTGCCACCCAATTAAAGTGCCCCCAGTCTTTAAAACCTTTAAAACCATGACAAAACACCAGAATTGGTGCTGGCGTTTTACGTTTCGGCAAATGGATGTCTGCCGTCATTGCAATGCCTTGCGCATTGTTAATTTTAATTTCTTGTTTAAGCACTGAATTCACATGGCAAATTTACACAAACGGCATAAAAAAAGTTGTTAGCTAGCCAACAACTTTTCTTATAAAAATTCAAAGTATGCATTAAGGCATAATGTGCACATGAATGGTATCAGAGCTAATATTGGCATTATGATCTTCAGCCACAACAATGATACTAGCATTGGTATGATTTCCTACTTGGGTCTTCCAACTCATATCAATGGTATAGGATGTTAAATCATGAACAACAGGCGCTTGACTGTACAATATTGAATCATTGGCGTCTGTAACTGTCACTAAAAGTTCATGAAGACTGTTGTCTGTTACGGTACCTTTAATGTACATTGTATCACCATTGTTGTACATCATTGAATCTGAAGGAGATGACATCGTAATTACAGGTTTGTCTGAGTCAGAACTTGAGGAATGGTCGTGGTCATCATCTTTTTTACAAGCGTTCATGGTTAAAAGACTTAAGAGTGCAATTCCATAACATAATCGGATAAAAAATGGCTTATTCATATTTTTTTTAATTGGTTTCAATGGATATAATTATTTGATGAAATTATTCAAAGACTATATAACATCTTATACAATTATACAAAACAATATCAATTTACACAAATAAATTACATATTAATAATTTCAAGGGTAAGCCAATTCCACCTTAACTGAAGCTAATTTTAGGCCATTAAAAGCAGGATTAAGTTTCTCTATGATAACCTTAGCCCCATTTGCAAATGGCCATTCTGACTGAATAGCCAAAAGGCAATTCTGAGCCACTTGCTCTAATAATTGCACATCTTTGTGCATCTCTGCACTTAAGAGCTCGGCTAGTCGCTCATAATCTAAATAAGTGCCATTTTGCAAAGTTTTAGAATCGTATGTAACCTCAGCACTAACGCTGAAATGATTTTCAATTTGGCGTTCGGAGGCATACAAACCTTTTTTGATATGCAATTGCAAGGCATTAACAGCGATTTTACCGACCAAGTTTTCAGACATAGTGAACAACAAATTTAGCCCGCAATCAAAGTAAAATATTTATTTTTGCAAAAAATAAAATTAACACATGTCATCAATTGATTTTGAAGCCCTCAAAGAACGCCACCAAGGCAAAGACAGATTTACTCAACCTGACTTTTACCAAATCGACGAATTGTTAACCGAGGAACACATCCTCATACGCAATTCAGTAAGAGACTGGGTTAAAAGAGAATTATCGCCCATCATTGAAGAATGTGCTCAAAAAGCAGAGTTCCCTCATCACATTATTAAAGGCTTAGGTGAAATAGGTGCATTTGGCCCTCAATTACCTGCTGAATATGGATGTGGCGGCATGGATTACACGACCTATGGTTTGATCATGCAAGAACTAGAGCGTTGCGACAGTGGTATTCGCTCGACTGCTTCAGTTCAAGGCTCATTGGTGATGTACCCAATTTATAAATTTGGTTCAGAGGAACAAAAACACAAATACTTACCTAAATTGGCAAAAGGCGAATTGATGGGCTGTTTTGGTTTAACAGAACCTGACCATGGATCCAACCCTGGTGGCATGTTAACCAACTTCAAAGACATGGGCGACCACTATTTATTGAATGGTGCCAAAATGTGGATCAGCAATGCCCCATTTGCAGACATTGCTGTAGTATGGGCTAAAAACGAAGCTGGAAAAGTAAGAGGCTTAATTGTTGAAAGAGGTTACGAGGGTTTCACTACTCCTGAAACCCATGGCAAATGGAGTTTAAGAGCCAGTGCAACAGGTGAATTGGTATTTGACAACGTAAAAGTGCCAAAAGAAAATCTTTTACCGAATGTAGAAGGTTTAAGAGGTCCTCTAACTTGTTTGAATTCTGCGAGATACGGTATTAGTTGGGGAGCGATTGGCGCAGCCATGGATTGCTATGATTCAGCGTTAAGGTATTCTAAAGAACGTATACAATTTGGCAAACCAATTGCCGCATTCCAACTTCAACAAAAGAAATTGGCCGAAATGATTACAGAAATCACCAAAGCACAATTACTGGGTTGGAGACTTGGTCAGCTCATGGACGCAGGTAAAGCTACGCCTGCTCAAATCAGTATGGCCAAACGCAACAATGTTGACATGGCCTTACAAATTGCAAGAGAAGCGCGTCAGATTCATGGTGCAATGGGCATTACAGGTGAATATCCAATTATGAGACACAGTATGAACCTTGAAAGTGTAATCACTTATGAGGGTACTCATGATATTCATTTACTAATACTTGGTATGGAAATTACTGGTGAGAACGCATTTGGGTAAATATGGACTTTTGTTGGGTTTACTTTTCATTTGTTTAACAGCAAATGCAAGGAAAATCTATACAGAAATACCAACACTGATCCATTTAGCAGAAACTGAACAAGACGACACCTTTGGCTTTAATTTAGTGCAAAGTTTACCTTCGTTTTTATACGATCAAATAAACAAAGGGAAAATCAAGCTTTGGGACTCTCCTAAAAAACAGCTCAACATTAGTGCTGAAGCGCTCAAAAATATTGAAGCCAGCAATCAGGTTAGTTTTGCTAAACAACGTCATATTTTTTTCAATGAGTTGTGGACGAGCAATCTGAGTAAAACAGAGTTTGTGATAATGGGGATTTCTTTCCTGACCGAATCTAAAAACGGTAAAATATCATTAGGGTATATAGACCTGTCTGAAGCCCTACTTAGTCTAAGTCAGAATTATGTCCCCTGTAATGTGAATGGCCCAGCTAAAATAACTTATCTAGAGGCCTTGTACAGCAGACGTTATCAATTTAATTTACTTCAATTTGGCAAACAAGATTTCTCTCAGGATCCAGTTCAGTCCTTTAGAATTAAAAAAGATGCATTTTATTCTAAGAAAAAGGTCGAAGGTGTTTACCAAGTAAAACAAGACAAGCTCATAACTTATGTCATAGAGCCAAACGATATTGATAGTTCTGATGCAGGCACTTTATGCATTCAACAAATTGAGTCTTATTTGAATGACAACAAAGAGATTTTGTTTAACCTTGGAGGCAATCAATATTTTGATTATCAAAACCGTTTATTAGACATCCGAATTACCAGGATGGAAGTTACAGAAATCTGGACCCAAGGCACTGATAAATCTATACAAAGTTCTGTTCAATCTATTCGTTTATTCGCCAACAACAAACCACTTCAAACCATTGCTTTTGCCGACATTAGCAAATGGCAATTACTTATGAATTTCAAGACACTTGAAGATATACTTCAAGAAAAAACTTTTCAATACCATCTATACAAAATTAATCAAGATCTGATTCCTTACAACGAATCAGATATATACATTAAAGCCCTAAAAAATTATTATTGGACTAAAGTTAGTTATTATGTCAAATACTCAAGAGAATAAACCCTATACCATTAAATTCGGCACAGATGGTTGGCGCGAAATCATTGCAGACCAATACACTGTAGAAAATGTAAGCAGAGTTGCTCATGCTACAACTAAATGGCTTTTAAAGGCCACACAAAACCATACTTGCACTGTTGGGTATGACTGTAGATTTGGAGGCAAAATGTTTGCTGAAACAACAGCTGCAGTATTGGCCTCTTATGGCATTAAATGCTATTTGAGCAAGGGTGTTTGTTCAACCCCAATGATCTCTTTAGCCAATACCAAGTTGAATACTTATGCAGGCATTATCATTACTGCTTCACATAACCCACCAAGCTATAATGGCTACAAAATTAAAGCCCATTATGGCGGACCTGCTGTACCTTCTGAAATAGACAAAGTTGAAGCCTTAATAGATTACCAAGCATTGCCTGCAATTGCTTCATTTGAACACTATGTTGAATCAGGTTTGATTGAATACACCGATTTCGAACAATTGTATTTAAATGCTATTGAAGAAAAATTCAATGTTGTAAAATTAAAAGCCTATGCCCCACAATTTGCATATGATGCCATGTATGGAGCCGGTCAAAATGTGATCAGACGATTATTGCCTGAGGCTTTTTTGATGCATTGTGAAATCAACCCAGGGTTTAATGGTGTGGCGCCTGAGCCTATATTAAAAAATTTAATGCCATTTTCTGAAGCCATTGCTCAACAAACGCAAATTCAATGTGGATTAGCTACTGATGGCGATGCCGACAGAATAGGTTTTTTTAACAGCAAAGGTGCATTCGTGGATTCGCATCATTTGATCTTATTATTGATGCAATACTTACATCAACACAAAGGCTTAAGTGGTAAAATCGTTAAGAGTTTTTCAGTCTCTTCGAAAGTAGACAAGTTAGCTAAAGTGTTAGGCCTTGAAACCATCACCACAAAAATTGGTTTTAAATACATTTGTGAATACATGATCAATGATGATGTGCTCATTGGTGCTGAAGAAAGTGGTGGCATTGCTGTTAAGGGACATATCCCTGAACGAGATGGTATTTGGATGGGCTTACTCATTTTAGAATACATGGCAGAAACTGGCAAATCCATAGAACAATTGATAGATGAAGTATACGCCATAGTTGGGCCATTTGCTGTTGAACGTTACGATTTGCATATCCAAGAAGCGCAAAAACAAAGTATCATTCAAAACTGCAAAAACAATACTTATAAGCAATTTGGAACTTACACCATCGAAAAGGTAGAAGATATGGATGGTTTTAAATTCCATTTAGGCAATGAAGAATGGGTAATGATTCGCCCAAGTGGCACAGAACCAGTATTAAGGGTATATGCAGAAAGTCAAAGTAGTGCTAAAGCATTTGCCATATTAGATGCCTGCAAGACAGCTATTCTTTAATGAAAACCAAATGGCTTATAGGGCTATTGCTTTTATGTGTTTATCAGACACTTAAAGCCGACAGTTGTTTTACGTCAAAACACCTAAGACGCGTTGAATTGGGCACAACAGTCCTCACCCATTTGGCCTTGGCTAAGTTGTGGTATGCAGACTACCCTCAATCAAAATTTCATTGGTTCAATGACAACAAAGAATGGCAACAAATTGATAAATTAGGCCATGCTTATTCAGCCTATAACTTAGGCGTGCTCAGTATGGAAATGGCGAAGAAAGCTGGAGTGCCTAAAAATAAAATCTGGCAATGGGGCCTTTTTGGCAGTCTATTTCAAGATCCCATTGAAATATGGGATGGCTTGTCTGCTGGTTGGGGCGCATCATGGGGCGATTTAATGGCCAACTCTATTGGTACAGCGCTGTGTATTGGTCAAGAGCAATTATGGCATGAGCAGCGCATTCAATATAAGTTCATGTATCAAGCTACAAATTATGCATCAATTAGACCAAATGTACTTGGCAGCAGTTTGCCTGAAAGCCTATTAAAAGATTATAATGGACAATCTTATTGGTTGAGTTTTTCACCTATTAAAAAACACCCTGTTTGGTCAATTGCTTTTGGGTATGGGGCAAAAGGCATGTTAGGTGCCTTTGAAAACAAGTGGCAGAATGCACAACAACAGACTTTTGATTACACCAATATCCCAAGATATAGAACCTATTACCTGGGTTTAGACATCCATTGGAGCGCTATAAAAACCAATCGCAAAGGCCTTAAAACTGTTTTTAAAATCTTAGATGGCATTAAAATCCCTCTGCCAGGCATTGGCTTCTACCAACAAAAATGGCACCTTAAAGGATTCAACTACTGATTACAAAATCTCAAAGGTTTGACGGATATAATGCATATATCCTTCAAAATCTCTAACGTTTAAATAAATCAGGTAAGTTCCTTTCATTAAAGGTGTGCCTTTGCTGTCTCTACC
>JAURIG010000099.1:3971-5663 GCA_030832905.1 Bacteroidota bacterium | reverse complement strand
TTCGGCAAAACGAGGTCGTAAGTTGTTTTTAGGCAATAAAGCTAAGTGTTTTGATTGTCACTTTGGGCCTGATTTTACTGGCAATGAATTTAAAAATATTGGCTTGTATGATGCTCAAAAATGGACTGATAAAGGGCTTTACAATCAAACCCATATGGAACAAGATTTAGGAAAATTTAAAGTTCCGGGTTTGCGCAATGTAGCGGTTACAGGTCCTTACATGCACAATGGCCAATTCAAAACACTTGAAGAGGTGATTGCATATTACGCCAATCCATATGCCTTTGTAAAGGCGCCAATTAATATGGATTCAAGTTTGCTAAAGCCAAGCCGATTGACTCAACAAGAACAAAAGGATTTGCTAGCGTTTTTAAACGCGCTCACAGACAAAGCCTTTGTGCCAATTTTGCTTCAAAAGCATTAGTTTTGTGCAACAATGACCACTGTAAAAGATATAGCTAAAGCCATCGAGGCCATAGCCCCATTGAGTTACCAAGAAACCTATGATAATGCGGGTTTGTTAATAGGGAATCCCCAACAAACCATTACCTCAGTGCTTTTAACCTTAGATGTTACTGAAGCAGTCGTTCAAGAAGCCATACAAGGTCAATGTCAATTAATTGTAGCGCATCATCCGCTCATTTTCAAGGGTTTAAAGTCTTTGACTTATCAAAATTGGGTAGAAAGAACAGTGGCTTTGTTGATCAAACATGACATTGCTTTATACGTTGCTCACACCAATTTAGACAATGTGCTTCAGAAGGGTGTAAATGCTAAGTTTGCTGAAAAAATTGGGCTGAATAAGCTTCAAATATTACAAGCCAAAACGGATGTATTAAGCAAATTAGTGGTGTATGTTCCTACTTCTCATGCTGAGGCAGTTAAATCGGTATTGTTTGCCTCTGGGGCCGGTCAAATTGGCCAGTATTCGCATTGCAGTTTTACAACGCTTGGTTCAGGTAGTTTTAAAGCAGAAGAGACTGCCAATCCCTATTCGGGAACAGTAGGGGAGCTGACTCAGGTTGAAGAGTTAAAGATAGAAGCCATAATACCAAGTTATTTATGTAAAAAGGCCGTGCAGGCTGTGTCTGAGGTGCATCCTTATGAAACCATGGCTTATGATTGTATTCCGCTTCAAGCAGAACATCCTGGAGTAGGAGCTGGCGCCATAGGTGAATTGCCTGAGGCTTTAGGGGTTTCTGAATTTTTAACTTTGCTTAAGTCTAAATTGCCGATAAAGCTAGTTAAACACAATATAAATGAAGGCCAAATTAAAAAAGTAGCCATCTGTGGTGGTTCAGGGGCGTTTTTGTTAAAAAAAGCCATGCAAATGGGCGCCGATGCTTATGTTACAGCCGATTTGAAGTACCATGACTACTTTGATGCAGAGGGGCTATTGTTTTGTGATATTGGGCATTATGAGTCAGAAATTTCAAGTTTGGAACTATTTTATGAGGAAATTACAGATAAATTCGCTAATATTGCGGTCCGTTTTTGTAAAACAAATACCAATCCTATCCAATATTATTTTTAAAACATGGTAGATTTATCAATAGAAAAAAAGCTTAAAGCCATTTGGGAACTTCAACAAATTGACTCTAAAATCGATCAACTTAACTTGTTAAAAGGGGAGTTGCCTATGGAAGTAAGTGACTTAGAAGATGAATTGGCAGGTTTAGAGACCAGACAAGA
>JAURIG010000099.1:0-3961 GCA_030832905.1 Bacteroidota bacterium | reverse complement strand
AACTTGTTAAAAGGGGAGTTGCCTATGGAAGTAAGTGACTTAGAAGATGAATTGGCAGGTTTAGAGACCAGACAAGATAACATCAAAGCAGAAATCAAAAATTACGAGATTGAGATCACTGGTTACAAAGCCAATATCAAACAATCTGAAGAATTGCAAAAGAAATACAAAAAGCAATTAGATGCAGTTAAGAACAACAGAGAATTCGAAGCACTTAACAAAGAACTTGAGATTTCTGGATTAGAAGTTTTAGCCGCTCAAAAACGCATCAAAGAAGCTCAATTCTACATTGAGAATAAAAACCAAGGATTAGAATCTTTGCAAGAACAAATTGAAATCCGTAAAAAAGATCTTCAATACAAACAAAAAGAACTTAAAACCATTGTTGCTGATACTGAAGAAGAAGAAAAATCTTTGAATGGTAGCAGAAAGAGCTTAGAAAAAGCAGTTGACGATCGTTTAGCTAAGGCCTATGCTCGTATCAGAAAGAATGTTAAAAATGGTATAGCTGTTGCTCCAATCATGAGAGGTAGCTGTGGTGGTTGTTTTGCAAAAATTCCACCGCAAAGACAAAGCGATATAAAACAGCATTTCAAAATCATTGACTGTGAACATTGCGGACGTATTTTGGTTGACAATCAAGTAACTGGTATTTACACAGAAAAACCAGTTGAAGAAGAAAAACCAAAACGCAGAGTTCGTACTTTGAAAGCTACAAAATAATTTTTGCATGCTTATGGCATCGCTCAAACATTTAAAGAACACCTTCAAACGTGTTCTTTTTTTATGCCTTTATTTGGCTTCACTTTCCTTATCCGCTAAAAACAAATATCAGTTTCAAATGACTGATCAGCTGGTTTTGGCTCAAAATTTAATTTCAGAGTTGAAGTTTGACGAAGCGCAAAAAATTGTTGCTGCTCAAAAAACGCTATCAAACAATAATATCGCTATTCCATGGTTAGAAGAATCTATAATCTTTTTTAAATTATTCATTACCGAGGATCCACTTTTATATAAGCAAGAACAGTCTAATTGGGATAATGTCGTTAATAGGGCTAAATCTATGGATTGTGGAGATGGCTGGTACAGATTTGTATTGTCTGATATGTATTTGCACAAAGCATTAGTGCATTTTAAATTTGACGAACAATTTTCGGGTGGTTTCGATGTTCAATCGGCCTACAAGTATGTTAAGACTAATCATACGCTTTACCCTAATTTTTTGCCTGACAATAAAAATTTCGGTTTCTTGTCTTGTGTGTTTAGTACAGTCCCTTCTCAGTTCCAATGGGTAACCAAATTGATTGGTTTAGATGGTAATATGAGTGAGGGGATCAAATCGGTTGAATTGTATTTAAATACGCCACAATCAGGAAAAGAGCATGTTGGCCTAAAACGCGAAACGGCATTTATTTATGCCATGATTCAACACCATTTAAATAAACAAACAGAGTTGTCTTGGAATATTGTAGAGCCCTATACTAGACAATACAAGACAAATACAATGGAGGCATATATGAGGGCTACGATTGCCGGGCACACAGGTAGGAACGATGAGATGATTGACATCTTGAAACACAAGCCACCTTATAATGCTCAATATGCTTTTTATTACCTCGATTACATGTTGGGTTTGGCCAAGTTAAGACGATTAGATCCTGATGCCGATGTGTATTTTAAAATCTTTACCATTAAATACAAAGGCAAACATTACATGAAATCAGCCTACAGGTATTTGGCCTGGATAAGTCTATTGGAAAACGATATTGCCACAGCCAAAACGTATTACTCTTTAGCCACCAAACATGGGATTAATATCATTGAGGAAGATAAATATGCAGATAAAGAAGCCAAGGAGCAAATCATGTGGCCATCTGCTTTGCTGAAAGCGAGGTTGCTATTTGATGGGAGATACTATGCTCAATCATTAAAAGTACTGCAAGCCATAGATGCGAGAGTGCTCAATAGTGCTAGGTTTAAGTTAGATTACAGTTATAGAAAGGCAAGAGTTTATCATGAAACCAAAGCATACAATGAGGCCATAACCTTATACAAAGACGTTATTCAAAAAGGTCAGAACACAAGTTATTACTATGCAGCCTTTTCAGCCTTACAATTGGGCTACATTTACGATTTGCTTAAGCAAAGTAAAACGGCGATTGCTTACTATAAAATGGCACTTGATGATTTCCCTGATAACAAAGAGTACGAAAGCAGTATCGAGCAAAAAACTAAAGCAGCCCTCAAAAAGCACAATCAATAAAAACGGACAGGAAACTCAACTTCAGTGTCTGTTTCACCTAGATTAGGGTCTCCGTTTTTTATGCCAACTTGATGCTTAAGCACTATACGAACTTTGCCAATGCCAGGACCTAAAATTTGCCAGTTACTCATTAAACCTAAAGCCAGACCATTGGCATCTTTGTCTTTTGTTTGAATGAATAATTGGCTCATAACCGATTCGAAATAAATAAGGTGATTAGTGCCTTCGGCTTCTATTTCACGCGTTATAGTATCTGTTGGGTTTTTAGATTCATCTAAAAAATCCAAGGATAAATCATAGGTGTTCAATGCTTTGAGTTTAATAGTGTCAATCAAAGGGTCTTGACCACCTGGTCCATCTATATCAGACCATCTAAATGTTTGTGTTGACATCAATGAGTCTTTGAAATGAAGAACTACTGTTGTAATTAATTCAGTTTCATTGTTTGGTGCTTGATTGGGTTTTGGTGCTTTTTCGCAGGCTAAAAGCATAAGGCTCATTGTAATAGTGGTGAAAAATAATTGTTTCATAATATTGATAAATTTAAATAATGTAATTGATTTTAAAAGCGATGTTTATGCCAGGCTCAGGAATAAAATACCTTAACCTATTAAGGTAGTCTCGATAATTTAAATTAAAGAGATTGTTCACAGAAAGACCCAAATGAATTGGATGTGCTGTTTTCTTCAGACTGTATTCAATATTTACACCATATATGGTATAGGCCTTTGGAGAAGGTGCAAATTCTGTATTGCTATCGTAGTGTTTTTGTTGGCTAACATGTTTGCCCCAAGCTTCTATCAGAAGCTTATTTCGTTTATAGGCATAATTGAATTTATGACTTGCACTAGGGAAATAATTCAACCATTCTTGCTGAGTTGATCTGCCATATGGCGCATATAACTGATGGCTCAATGTTTTGTTTTTGCTTAAATGCCAATGCGTGAAAGTATTGAGGCCAAATACAATTGCATCTGTTTGTTTGTATTGAAAAACAGGATATAGCCCTCTGATAGTAGTACTAAATTGGCCGGTTGGAAGGAGTTGAATGAATCCTTTTATTTTCTGCCAATAGGCTTCTGCCTCAAAAAGTAAAGCATGAGATTGAAACTGTTGTTTGATTTGAATAAAGTGTCCAGTCTCTTTTTGGATATTACTATCCCCAAGCTCTAAACTAGCTAAACTTTGGTGTAAGCCATTGGCATATTGCTCATTTGGTGCTGCCATTCGCCATTGTTTACCAAAGCTCAATTGGAGGCTCTGTTTTGTGCCAATTTGGTAACGGCTTAAATAAGTGTATGACCAATCTTTGCTAATGGGTTCACGCACCATGGCAGTTTGATGTTTAAAAGTGTAAATTGTATAGGTTTGCCAATCATATCTAAGGCTGCCCTCATGATGCCATCGATTGACGTCGTGTTCAAACATGGCATGCGCTGCAGCTTGATTTTGTTTAAAACCTGGAATAAAATAATAGCCTTGGTAGGAATTGATCTGGTGTTTTGCATTTATGCCCAATTGAAGTGGCCATTTTGGAATGTGCTTATTCTGCCATATACTTTGCCATTGGATGGTTTTTAAAAAATAGGCAATGCTTGGCCCCGCATATGCTGAGCTAGAACGCACTATGTCAAATTCTTGTCTATGGTTGAATTGATGACTCAATATATGTTCAAAGCTGTTTTTATGCCCATTTTG
>JAURIG010000098.1 GCA_030832905.1 Bacteroidota bacterium | reverse complement strand
ACAAAATGGTATCTTCTGTGCCATAGAATTCAGCAATCTTAGCTTCAAGTGTTTTGTGAATATCTTGAGTGCCGCATATAAATCTCACACTGCTCATGCCAAAACCGTGGGTGTCGAGTGACTTTTTGGCAGCGTCAATAATGCGAGGGTGACTAGACAATCCAAGGTAATTATTGGCACAGAAATTAATCACTTCTTTGCCGTCGTTAAGCTTAATATCTGCGCCTTGTGGCGAAACTATAATGCGTTCTTTCTTATACAATCCAGCGTCTTTAATTTGCTGTAATTCTGTTTGCAATTGTTGTTGTAAAGCACCGTACATAATGATTGGAATATTTTTTGCAAAAATAAAGGAGTTGAGCTTAAATGTTAAAAATAGTTTAAACAATTATTTACATTTGCACTGCCGCCAAACTAAAGCAATTACAATATTTTAATGGATAACCAACAACAACCCAACGAAAAACCTTTTTCAGACAAAAAGCCTTCAAAACCGCGTTTTAACATGTGGTGGATTTGGGGTATTCTCTTATTAGGTTTTGTGATCATCAGTTTTTTCCCTGCCAATCCTGGTAAAAAAACCAATTGGAATGAAGTTGAAAAGATGATTGTTTCTAATGATGTCGAAAAAATTGAGATCTTAAATGACCGTGTTGTAAAAGTATACCTTAAGAAAGAAGCTTTAGACAACGAAAAATACAAAGACGTTAAGCGTTCTAACAATAGTATGTTGGGTGATAAAATGCCTGAATACTATTTTGAAATCAATAAAGAAGCCTTCAACAAAGCCTATGAGAATTTGTTGGTTCAACAAAAAGCTACTAGTGAAGAGGCTTATAATAATGCCAAGGCTGTTGTTATAGACTACGAATACGAGAGCGATTCATCAGGCACCATTTTGTATTGGTTGTTCATGATCGGCTTATTCATATTGATTTGGAGTTTTATGATGCGCAGAATGGGCGGTGGAGGCGGTGGTGCTGGTGGCCCAGGTCAATTGTTTAATATTGGCAGAAGTAAAGCAACTTTGTTCGATAAAAACACCAAGGTGAACATCACCTTCAAGGATGTGGCTGGTTTAGATGAAGCCAAAGTAGAAGTCATGGAAATTGTTGATTTCTTGAAACAGCCTAAAAAATACACTAAATTAGGGGGTAAGATTCCCAAAGGTGCCTTGTTAATTGGCCCTCCAGGTACTGGTAAGACCTTATTAGCAAAAGCAGTGGCCGGCGAAGCCAATGTGCCATTCTTCTCATTATCAGGTTCTGATTTTGTTGAAATGTTTGTTGGAGTTGGCGCTTCAAGGGTGAGAGATTTATTCAGACAAGCTAAAGAAAAAGCACCTTGTATTATTTTCATTGATGAAATTGATGCCATTGGTAGAGCCAGAGGTAAGAATTTAGTGAGTGGTTCAAATGATGAAAGAGAAAATACTTTGAACCAATTGTTGACTGAAATGGATGGATTTGGTACAGACAGCGGCGTTATCATTTTAGCAGCCACTAACAGACCAGATATATTAGACTCAGCCTTACTAAGACCAGGTCGTTTCGACAGACAAATCTCAATTGATAAACCAGATTTGAATGGTCGTGAACAAATCTTTAAAGTGCATTTACATGGCAAAGCTTTAGCTGAAGACATTGATGCTAAAAAGTTGTCTGCTCAAACCCCAGGTTTTGCTGGTGCAGAGATTGCTAACGTATGTAATGAAGCTGCATTGATTGCTGCCAGACACAATAAAGAGAAGATTGACATGCAAGATTTCCAAGATGCCATTGACAGAGTGATTGGTGGTCTTGAAAAGAAAAACAAATTGATATCACCTGAAGAAAAGAATATCGTAGCGTATCATGAAGCAGGCCACGCAGTAGCCGGTTGGTTCTTAGAATTCGCTGATCCTTTAGTGAAAGTTTCAATTGTTCCAAGAGGTGTTGCTGCTTTAGGTTATGCGCAGTACTTACCTAAAGAACAATACATATACAGAACTGAACAACTCATGGATGAAATGTGTATGACCTTGGGTGGTAGAGCTGCTGAGGATATTATCTTTGGTAAAATCAGCACGGGTGCTCAAAATGATTTAGAGCGCATTACCAAAATGGCTTACGCTATGGTGACCATATACGGTATGAACGACAAAGTGGGTCAAGTGAGTTTCAATGATTCAACTGGGGAGTTTGCCTACAACAAGCCATACAGTGAAAAAACAGCAGATTTAATTGATGAAGAGGTAAGGTTGATCATTCAAAAGGCATATGATCGCACCAAAACTTTATTGAATGAAAGACGCCCTGAACTTGAAAAGCTTGCCCATGAACTATTGGCTAAAGAAATACTGTTCCAAACAGATTTAGAGAGCATTATTGGCAAACGTCCATTTGATCATAAAACCAATTATGAATCATTTGTTCATGGCGATCAAACTCAAAATCAAGCTGTCATTGAATCGGATCAAACAACTGTTTCAGAAACTGCAACTACATCTGAACCAAGCGAAAACGCTGCCGATGACACCACTCAAGCCTAGACTATTGCTTTGCCTTTTAGGCCTAACAATGGGTAAGCTTTGGGCCAACTCAGCAGATTCTGTTGTGTGCTCTGGTAACTATGTTCAGGATACCCTAAAGCATGGTATTTGGATTTGTAGAACACCAAAATATGTGCTTCAACGGTCAACTTATCGCTATGGTAAACTCATTGATTACACGAAGTTCAATGCCAAGGGTGACATCATTGAAACCCGCAATAAAAAAGGTAAGGTAAAACACTACAATCCTTGTGGTTGTTAGGATAAGTTCAGGTTGTTTATTTGGCACAATGATTGTTTATTTGTAAACATGTTCAAATTTCTTTTATTATCAACTGTAATGGTGCTCGCACCATTTGCCAAAGCCGATACTGCTGAAGATACCACCAAAGCCAAACCAACTATGCCATCCATTATGATTAAGAAATTGGATGGGACTCCTGTGAACATCCAAGATTACGGTAAAACCGGTAAAATCATGGTATTGTCTTTTTGGGCTACTTGGTGCACACCTTGTATCAAAGAATTGAATAATGTGCTTGATTTATATGACGATTGGAAGAAAAAATATGGCTTAGAAGTGGTAGCAATTTCTATGGATGATGCTAGAACAGTTTCAAAGGTTAGTCCAACTGTAAACGCATTAGGCTGGCCTTACCTCATTTTGTTAGATGAGAACAAAGACTTGGCCAGAGCGATGAACGTTAACAATCCGCCTCAAACCATTTTATTGGATCAATCAGGACATATCGTATACGTACACAATGGCTATACAGAAGGCAGTGAACTTGAATTAGAGGAAAAAATCAAAGCCTTAGTAAAACCATAATGCGCTTTATGAATATAAAAGTCATTGGCATTAGTCTTTCTTTGTTGTTAAGCTTTCAAGTTGCTTGGGCTCAAAAGAAAATCAATACAAAATCTACTACAACTCAAGGAGGCAGTAATGTTGCTAAGGATGCCTTTGAACCTTATAATGCACCGATTATAAAAAGACGTGTGTTAACCAAAGACCTGCAAAACAATAATGAGGTCTATTACTTCAATAATCAACCTTATACAGGTACTAGCATTGATTTATTCGACAATAAAACCAAGATGCAAGAGATCAATTGGAAGGATGGTCTATTGCATGGAGATAAAATAGAATACTTTTTAGGCGGCAATCAAATCAGAGCCAAATTGTCATTTAACATGGGTAAACGCAATGGCCCGTTTGTATACTATCATGAAAATGGCAACATTCAACTCATAGGTAAATACATCAATGATGAGTTAGATAGCAATGTAACTTGTTTGTATGAAAATGGCTTGCCTAAATACATTCATCAGTACCAAAAGGGTATCAGAACAGGTTGGTCTTTGACATATTTTAAAGATGGTCAATTAGAGCAAAAGGTCTATTTGATTAATGATATTCCAAATGGCTTAATGCAGAGTTATTATCCTGCAGGTAATATTAGATCTGAAATAGAATACACCAATGGCATCAGAAATGGAAAATGTTACAAATACCATTTAACGGGTTTGATTGCTGAAGAAACCTATTACAAACAAGGGCTTTTAGACAGCATTTCAAGGTATTCAGATAATGTGTTTGGCGTAGTGCTTAAAGAAGAGTTTTTTCGTTTAGGTAAACGCGAAGGCAATTCAATTTCATTCAATGAAGCAGGTGATACGCTGAATGTTTATCATTACGAAAATGATGTGCTGAATGGTCCTTATATGAAATACTTTTCAGGCGTCAAAGATTTTGGTAAGAAAAAGGTTAATAAACCCTTCGACCCTAAAACTTCAAACAAGCAATATGTAAGAGGTTTAGATGAAGTAGGAGCCTATAAAAATGGCTTGCTTGATGGTCCATTTAAATCAGGTTTATTCAATAAAGCCGAACACGTTGAAGGTGAATACGCCAGTGGTAAAATGGTAGGAGAGTGGCGTTATTATAACGAGAAAGGCAAAATGGTATTGTATCAGAAATACAATAATGAAGGCGAGTTGTTAGAACAAAAGCCGAAGCAAAAATAATTAAGGATTTAATTCATCACCGGCTTCATTGCAAATGGTGAAATTGGTTAAATGGTACAAGTGTTCCGCTTGAATTTTAACCCACTTTTTATACTTCCAAAACCATTGGAATCTCACACTTTTAAAGCCACCTTTAGTCAAATACGCTTTAATGATAGGGTTCACCTTTAAAGTCAATTTTTGAGCATTTTGACTGTCCCAAATGTATTGCAGCTTTTCGAGAATATTATCACTCAATAGCATACTCGATACAACTGTACCTGTGCCATTACAACTAGGGCATAATTCAGTGGTATTGATATTGGTTTCTTGTCTGACCCTTTCTCTGGTGATCTGAATTAAACCAAATTTGCTCATAGGCAAAATGTTGTGTTTAGATCGGTCAGATTTCATGGCTGCCGTTAAAGTATCCAATAGTTCTTTGCGGTGAGTAGGGTTCTTTAAGTCAATAAAGTCTATAACGATAATACCACCTAAATCTCTCAGTCTTAATTGACGAGCAATTTCTTTAGTGGCCTCTAAATTAATCTTAAGGGCGTTTTCTTGTTGGTTTTCAGTAGCACTGGTTTTTCTGCCGCTATTTACATCAATTACGTGCATAGCCTCAGTGTGTTCAATGATTAAATAAGCGCCATTGTTGAACATCACATTCTTGCCAAAAGAAGCTTTGATTTGTTTATCAATGCCAAAGTGCTGAAAAATAGGCACTTTGTTATTGTATACTCTGACTAACTCTTCTTTACCTGGGGCTATATGACCAATATAGGTTTTTAGTTTTTGAGCGTAATCGGCATCATTAACATGAATATTAGAGAATTCATCGTTTAATAAATCCCTTAATAAAGACTCTGTTCTTGAAATTTCGCCCAATACTTTTATAGGCGGCACTGCATTTCTTGAAGCATTAACCAAGGTTTCCCATTGGCCAATGAGATTGTTTAAATCCATCTCAATGTCTTCAATAAGTGCCTCTTCAGCAATGGTTCTTATAATGACACCAAAGTTCTTAGGTTTGATTTTGTCAACCATTTGCTTCAAACGCTTTTTGTGGTTGACGTCCGAAATTTTCTTTGAGATGGCAGTGGTTTTGCCAAAAGGCACCAATACACAATACCTGCCCGCAAAAGACAAATCACAAGTGATTCTTGGTCCTTTATTGCCAATAGGCTCTTTAAAAATTTGAACCAGTAACTGATCTCCTTTTTTAACTAACTCAGTAATTTT
>JAURIG010000097.1 GCA_030832905.1 Bacteroidota bacterium | reverse complement strand
TAATTGGTGAGCCAGGCGTTGGTAAAACAGCTGTTGCTGAAGGTTTGGCACTGCGCATTATTCAACGAAAAGTTTCTAGGGTATTGTTCAACAAACGCGTAGTGACTTTGGATTTAGCATCTTTGGTAGCCGGCACAAAATACCGCGGACAATTCGAAGAGCGCATGAAAGCCATCATGAGCGAATTAGAAAAAGCGGCTGATGTTATTTTATTCATAGACGAGATCCACACCATAGTGGGTGCTGGTGGTGCCAGTGGCAGTTTAGATGCTAGCAATATGTTTAAGCCGGCCTTAGCGCGTGGCGAAGTGCAGTGCATAGGTGCAACAACCTTAGATGAATACCGTCAATACATTGAAAAAGATGGCGCTTTAGAACGCCGTTTTCAGATGGTCATTATTGAACCAGCAAGCCCTGAAGAATCTATTGAGATTTTACAGAACATTAAAAATAAATACGAAGACCATCACCATGTGAGTTATACAGATGCAGCGATTGAAGCTTGTGTGAAATTAAGCACGCGCTACATTACTGACAGAAACTTACCAGACAAAGCGATTGATGTGCTTGACGAAGTGGGCGCAAGAGTGCACATGTCTAACATCAATGTGCCTGATGAGATTGTTCAATTAGAAGCTCAAATTGAGGCGATAAAACACGAAAAAATTGCTGTTGTAAAAAGTCAAAATTACGAAGAAGCCGCTAAGCTCCGCGATAAAGAAAAAAACCTCATCAAAGAACTCGAATTAGCCAAACAAAAATGGGAAGAAGAAACCAGCAACAACCGTTTTGTTGTAACTGAAGACCAAGTGGCAGAGGTGATTGCAATGATGACTGGTATTCCTGTTAAACGCATAGGTCAAAGCGAAGGCAAAAAGTTATTGAACATGGAAGCCGATCTTAAACAAAGAGTAATCGGTCAAGACAAAGCCATAGAGAAATTATCTAAAGCCATACAGAGAACCAGAGCAGGTCTAAAAGACCCGAATAAACCAATTGGTTCATTTATCTTCTTAGGCCCTACAGGCGTGGGCAAAACCGAATTGGCCAAAGCGCTTAGCGATTACATGTTTGACAATACCGACTCCTTGATCAGAATTGATATGAGTGAGTTCATGGAGAAATTTGCTGTAAGCCGTTTGGTGGGAGCGCCTCCAGGTTATGTTGGGTATGAAGAAGGCGGATTGCTGACTGAAAAAGTGAGACGCAAACCGTATTCAGTGGTCTTGTTTGACGAGGTTGAAAAAGCGCATCCGGATGTCTTTAACATCATGTTGCAAATCTTAGACGAGGGTCATATTACTGATAGCTTAGGTAGACGTGTTGATTTCAGAAACACCGTTATCATCATGACCTCTAACATTGGTTCAAGACAACTTAAAGACTTTGGAACAGGTATGGGATTCGCCACCGCTAATAAGGTGAATAATTTAGAGAATGAGAGTAAACAAGTAATTGAAACAGCGCTTAAAAAATTCTTCTCTCCTGAATTCTTAAACCGTATTGACGATGTGATTGTATTTAACCCATTAGAGAAACCAGACATCGTTAAAATCCTCGACATTCAAATTCAAAAGATGTTGAAACGCATAGTGGATTTAGGCTACAATGTTCAATTAAGTGATGCCGCTAAAGAGTTCATTGCAGAAAAAGGTTATGATTCAGCCTTTGGTGCTAGGCCTTTATACAGAGCCATGCAAAAATATTTAGAAGACCCATTGGCAGAAGAAATCCTTAAAGGTGAAATCATTGAAGGTGCTCAAATAACAGTTGACTTTGATGCAGACAACCATTGCTTAAAAGTACAAAATTCAGCCCCTAAAAAAGGCAGAAAGCCAAAATCATAAGATGCGCAAACTACTTGCACTTTGCTTTTTAATGGCAGGCCTATCGCTTAAGGCACAAGCCCCTGAACAAAAGTATTTGGATCTATTCAATCAACTGGACCAAATTAGCAGTTATGGGGATTACAACAGCTTGGATTCTGTAAGTAAACAACAAATTAACCAGGGCATACAACTCTGTCAAACCCAATTAAAAAAACTACTCGACAGCGTAACGCGTTCAGTATTTTTATACCATAAGGGCCGTTTGGAATTGGTTAAAAAGAACATCCCAGAAGCCCAAAAGGACTTAGAATTGGCTTTGAATTTACACGCCTCTAATTACCCTGCCTTGGAACGTTTGTGTGTGTTGTCTTACCACCATTTAAAGGGGTATACCAAACGTAAAACGTATATTCAAAAAAGCATTAAAGAATGGGAATTGCGTTGCTATGTTGACAGCACCGAAAGCTTTAACTGGTATTATTTAGGCATGACCTTTAAACTGCACGAAGAATTTTCCCAAGCCCCTGTGCAAACCAATGTGCAATATTGTTTAAGCAGAGCCATACGCTTGGATAGCAACAATGGCACTTACCTCTACGAATTAAGCCTATACAAACCTTGTTTGGCCAAAATCCAATTGCTTAGAAAAGCCTTAACCAAAGAAGAATATTGGTTGTATCGCTCTCATATTTTGGCTTGTTACTTAGAGCTAAAACAATATCGTGAACTTTTAGATTTTGCTGAACTGAGTTTGCAATTGTATGAAAGAGAATTTCCGAATTATTATTTCTTTATGAGTCAGATCATGCAGTTTGAATCAGATGCCTTTAAAGGCCTCAATCAGAATGAAGCGGCAGCGCAATGCTTGAAGCGCAAAAAACAATACGATAATCTTTAATTTAGTTATTTGGATAGCCAGCTTGTATCCATTTTTGAATGGCTGTTTGATCACAAGTAGATAAAGACCCAGAAGCTTTAGGCATCGGAGAATACCCTGCTGATTGCTGAATACTGCCCAAGAATCGGCCATCAATGATGCACTGCTTTACCCCATTGTAGTTGCTCAAATCGTAGCCTGCCCCTGCTGTAGTGCTATTATGACACGATACACACCATTTGTCCATTAAGGGTTGTATGCGGTTGGCGTAATTGTAATTAGTATCACAGGCATTGCAATTAGAGGAATTTGGGGCACCTGATGCAATCCAATTCTTTATGATATCCTTTTGTAGTTTGTCTAATTGCGATTTGTCTTCAGGAGGCATTTCACCTGAATGTATTTCCGTATACAATTCACTTTGAAAAGGTTTGCCTGGTGTTACAAATTTCATTATGTTATTGTAAGTACTTAAATCCTGTACATCTTCATCTTGACTGCTTCCATCATGGCATCCTGTATAGGCACATTTACTCACAATAATTGGCAATACTTCTTCTTGAAAACAATAGTTGGGTGCCGCTACATCATAAGTGCAAGCATTGAATGAAATGGCCAAAACAGTTATCATGACAACCAAAACCAGAACAGAGAATTTATTCAACATACAAGCCTATTGCCGCAAATTGTATTCCATAAAAAAAGGGAGCACTCGGCTCCCCTCTTCTGAATATTATGAAAGATTATTCTACCACAACAACCATTTTAAGGCTGTGGTGAATGAGCTGATCATGGCTTAGTAGTTGGATGTAGTATACACCATTCTTAAACACCATAGGATCTAGTTGAATGGTATGAAAACCATTTTGCCAATCAATGATTTGACTTGTAACAATTTTACCTGCTGCATCCGTAATGTTTAATTGACCATTAATAGCCACCGGTGTTTGAATCACCACTTGCTTTAATTGCTCTGCACCAATTGGGTTAGGCAATACTTTCCAATTATTAGATTGGAAATCGTTAGAAGCAGAAATGATATGGCTGTTATAGGCTTTACCTGACAATTCTACCACGGTTAAGCGGTAGTATTTCATTTCACCGGCAGCAATAGGATCTAAGCTAAAGTAATCCTGAATAGCGATGTCTTTTCTTAGGGCATTTAATTGTGCTATTGGGGTGAATTTAACGCCTGTTTTAGAGCTTGACAATATGTAATGACTCACTTCGTCATCACCACTGATTTGCCAGTTGATATGCACCATTTGGTTCACTACAGTCGCATTAAAATCTACGATATGAATTGGTAAAGACAACAAGGTAAATAAAGTAGCTGCTAAAGAAGTATCTGTATTACAGTTGTTGTAAACGATGTAACGATACTGGTAACCATTCATTGAATCTTGAACGTTTTTAACAATCAGATCTGGTGTATAAATACCTGAATACATTGCTGAATCAGTTCCACTTGAACTAATATCGCGCCATGTGCTACCGTTTTCTTTTACTTGCCATTTAGCATTGGCAGATTGTACCGATGCAGTTGCTGAGAACACCGCTTGACAATTATTACACAAGGCTGTTACATCAATTGGATCTAAAGTAATATTAACTGTAGTATCCATAGGAATAGCAGTATAATCTGAGGCAATTGTACAAGTGCCATTAGAAGCAGTTAAGTAGAACAAACTGCGGCTTAAACCTGTAGTGTTACTAATAGCTAATGTAGTCGTTGTAACGCCACTGTATGGACTGGTATTGGTTAATGAAGTACTTGCGTTAGTCGCAGGGTTCAATTTGTACCATTGGTAAGACAAACCTGAACCAGTAGCAGAACCAGAGATGTTAACAGATGAGCCATTACAAATAATACTAGGTGTTGTAACGCTAACGACAGGTTTTGTCTTAACCGTCACTTTAAAGCTGTCTACCGCAGCACTCTTACAACCGAACGAATCGGTTACAAACATATAGTACCAACCAGCACCAGCGGCTGTAGGATCAGACACTAAGTTGGAAGTTGTAGCGGTTTTAGAAGTATACCATTGGTAAGTGTATTTGTTGATGGTAGAACTGATAGTAGTATTTAAGTTAACCTTAGTAGGTGCACAAACAGCAGTAGAGTCTGCATTTAAAGTTAAGGTTGGTAAAGCATGAATGGTAACATCCACTCTTGAACTAGCAGGACTGTAACAAGTACCTGACTTAGCATACAAATAGAAACTCTCAACAGATGAAGTATTACCGACTGAGCTTGGATTGGCTACCAATGTTGCACCACTTGGATTAGAAGATACTGTATGCCATTCATAACTAGAACCTGAAACTGCATTAGGGGTATAGGCATTTAAATCTGCTCTTGCTGGATCACATAAGCTGATATTAGTACTTAAAGGTGTTGGTGCAGCTAAGTTCGTTATGTTAATAATCGCTGAATCATATACACTATAGCATGAAGTAGCAGTGGTTTTTGCAAACACATAATAAGCCCCAGAGTTAGATACTGTAGTAGGACTAACCGCATAGGTTGAAGAAGGATTGCTATTAACTGTATACCATCCGTAAGTTACACCTGATGGCGCTGTGCTTGAGATTAAATTATTTAAATCATATACACCACCACTTGGGTTGCAAACTGCTGCATTGCGGGTACTCAAACTAGGCGCACTTGGCAAGGCATTAACTGTAATGCTTACCGATGCAGAAGCAGAACAAGCGTTTTGATCTGTACCAATCACTGTATAAGTGGTAGATGCTGTAGGATTCACCACAACAGGAGAACCACCTGTAGAACTTAAACTAGAATTATTAGGGCTACTGCTCCACGAGTAGGTAGTAGCGCCAGTTGCTGTAAGGGTTGCCTTACTGCCAGTACACAATTGAGTCGTTGAAGCAGAGATGGCTACGTTTGGAATTGTATCAACAGTAATTTTGATTTCATTACTAGTACTAGCACATGCTCCACTTGTAACATTTCTTCTATACCATTTGGTAGAACTTAATGCACCAGGACTATAAGTAGCAGAGCTGGCACCTGAGATATTGTTCCAAGTACTTGGAGAACCTAATGCATCGTTGGCTTCTTGCCATGCATAAGT
>JAURIG010000096.1 GCA_030832905.1 Bacteroidota bacterium | reverse complement strand
GTATAAGCTGAATTAGACATTACCCTTGTAGCCAATTTACTAAACCTTTCAAAGTTGAATGATGCGATTTCAATTAATGAGGTCGTTTGTCCGATTTGGGATTTAAAACCATAGGTTTCAAATAAGGTCTGATAATAGGGGAAATTGTAGTTTTCGCGATAACTAGGACTTGCGAACCCTTCAACCATCAAGCCCCAAAAACTATCTCTATCACCAAAATTCACCGGCCCATCCATATAAGTACAGGCATTTTCTTGAAGCCAATGTTTGGCAGTATCGAACAAGGTATTCGCCACTGTTTGGTCATTGATACACTCAAAGAAACCACAAGCACCTGTAGTGAGTTGTTGTTGTTCATGAATTTGATAAAAGGCCGCAATTCTGCCTATCACCTTTCCTTCACTCTGAATATACCATCTTTTAGCAGCACCAGTCTGAAACGAAGGATTTGAGGCAGGATCAAACACCTTTTCGACATCGGCATCAAGGGGCATTATGTATTGAGGATCCTGTTTATACAACTGCTTTGGGAAGTCAATAAACACTCTCTCATCTGCCTTAGAAACAACTTCTATAACGCGCATATTCACAAAGCAAAAATACTTATAAATTGGCATTTCACATGCAATAAATTCAAGTCGACTTTGACGGAATAAAAAAAGAAGTATATTGCAAGAGAAATGCAACACAAACGTTATATCATTAGCGGTGCTGGTAGCGGCATCGGTCGAGCCATAGCCTTAAAACTAGCTCAAGCGGGCGCTGGCATCATACTTATAGGCAGAAATCAAGAAAAACTTGAACAAACCCACAGTATGTTAGCCAAAGGCAACCACTTGGTAATCAGCACAGATATTAGGCTTAAGAAAAATTGCCTTGAAGTGTCTAATATTTTAAATGGTACCCATATTGATGGCATTATCGCCAATGCAGGCATTGGCGGTGAAAATTACTTTAGCGATGACGACCGTTGGGAAGAGATTATCGATACAAATTTATCAGGCACATATTATTTTGTGAATGCATTCCTACCGCAACTAAAAAACAGCAACGGTACTTGCAAGCAAGTATTGATTACCTCAAGTGTATTGGCTAAATTAGGGGTGAAACACTACACTGCTTATTGTGCTTCTAAAGCAGGCTTGTTGGGCTTAACCAGAAGTTGGGCAATGGAACTCGCGGAAGATCAAATCATGGTAAACGCCATTTGCCCAGGTTGGGTCAATACCAATATGGCAAAAGAAGGTATGGAAGGCATCGCTAAAAGCATGGGCATTAGCATGCAAGAATTTCACCAATTGGCTATGCAAAGTGTGCCATTAGGCCGAATGGCTGAGCCTGAAGAAATTGCAGACTTGGTCTACTATTTAATGGGTCAAAATGCCATAACAGGGCAAGTTATTGACATTAACGGTGGCAGTGTAATGAGCAGTTAATTTTTGAACGCATTTGCTTATTTTTGCCCCGCCTCATGAAACAATTCGTTAAAACCATACAAGTTACAATTAAAGGGATTCTCTATTGGCTAAGACCGCATTTGTATTTGTCATTTTTGAGTAAACCAGCATTGTTGTTTCACAACGTGATTCAAATGTCTAAGTGGATACAAAAAAACAAACAAGCCAATATCCTCGATGATTTTTTCACCTTTAAGCGTGATCATCAAAAGCGCTATGAATTGTATGATTACATTCTAAAAGCAAAAGGCTTAGACCAAGTTGAATGCGATTATATTGAGTTGGGTGTATACCAAGGTCAATCCTTTAAATGGTGGGTTGAACACAACACCCATCCCAACAGCAGATTTTACGGATTCGATACCTTTGAAGGCTTACCTGAAGATTGGGGTTTGCACTTCAAAAAAGGCAGCATGAATGCTGTTTCTATTCCAAGCATACAAGATGAAAGAGCCCAATTCATTAAGGGTTTGTTTCAAGATACAATTCCTGGCTTCTTACAAGAAACGCCCTTAAACAATGGCAAGCGCAAAATCATTCACTTTGATGCTGACTTATTTTCATCCACTTTGTATGGCTTAGGCATGTTGTCTGTTTATTTAAAACCTGGCGACATTGTTTTATTTGATGAATTCAATGTTCCCAACAGTGAATTTTATGCCTTGAAAATGTTTGAAGATAGTTACTACCGCGAGTTCAAATTAATCGCTGCAGTGAACAACTATTATCAAATTGCTATGGAAGTGGTGAAATAAAAATCATTAGCTATTTCCCCTTAATTTTGCACAACCAATTTGAATCTATACAATATGAACAAAGGACCTATATCACAATTTATTGAACACCATTACAGACACTTTAATGCCGCTGCATTAATGGATGCGGCTAAAGGTTACGAAACCCATTTAAACGAAGGTGGTAAAATGATGATTACCCTAGCAGGTGCGATGAGCACAGCTGAATTGGGGATTTCATTAGCAGAAATGATTCGTCAAGATAAAGTGGCCATCATCAGTTGCACAGGGGCTAACCTAGAAGAAGACATTATGAATTTAGTGGCTCATAGCCATTACAAAAGAGTGCCTAATTACAGAGACTTAAGCCCACAAGACGAATGGGATTTGTTAGAAAACCACTATAACCGTGTAACAGACACTTGCATTCCTGAAGAGGAGGCCTTTAGACGTTTACAACAACACATCCATCAATTATGGAAATCAGCAGACGACAAAGGTGAACGCTATTTTCCTCATGAATTCATGTATCAAATGTTATTGAGTGGTGTATTGGAGCAATACTACGAAATTGACCCTAAAAACAGCTGGATGTTAGCCGCAGCTCAAAAGAATATCCCTATTGTGGTTCCGGGATGGGAAGACTCTACTATGGGCAATATCTTTGCTAGTTATGTGATCAAAAACGAACTTAAAGCCAGCACCATGAAGAGCGGTGTTGAATACATGGTTTGGTTAGCCGATTGGTATAGAAACAATAGCAGTGGCAAAGGCGTAGGCTTTTTCCAAATTGGCGGTGGTATAGCTGGTGACTTCCCAATCTGTGTAGTCCCAATGATGTACCAAGACTTGGAATGGCACGATGTGCCTTTCTGGAGCTATTTCTGTCAAATATCTGATTCTACCACAAGCTATGGTTCTTATTCAGGTGCCGTGCCGAATGAAAAAATCACATGGGGCAAATTAGACATTCACACACCTAAATTCATAGTTGAGAGCGACGCGACCATAGTTGCGCCATTAATGTTTGCATGGATTTTAGGTTGGTAATCCTCCCTTAAACAACAATTTTAGAAAGCGTCTTCGGACGCTTTTTTTATTGGTTGATAGAGCTGATCAAATCAAATTTGGTAATAATGTGAATATTCCCTCCCAAATCTGACATCAATACCGCTTGATTTTGTTTTGTGATTTTAGCCGCAATGGATTCTATGCTGTCATTGTGCTTAACCATCGGGAAAGGCGCTTGCATTAATGCCTCTACCTTGCTGGTCATCAAATCTGGCTTTTCAAATAATTGCTCAAATAAATAAGAGTCACTTAGAGACCCCACAAATTGACCGTTTTCATTGCATACCGGCAATTGAGACACATCGTATTTCTTCATCACCGCATAGGCTTCCTGAATGCTATTATCCGTTTTTATGGTCAATAATTTTAAATTTTTGTGGTGTTCAATTAAGTCCTGAGCTGTCACTAATGTCTTCTTCTCTAAAAAGCCACGGTCGCGCATCCAATCATCGTTGAACATTTTCCCTAAATACCTAGTACCGTGATCGTGAAATATCACTACTACAACATCAGTTGGTTTGAAAAAATGTTGCATTTGCAATAGCCCTGCAATTGCAGAGCCTGCACTATTACCTGCAAATATGCCTTCAGTTCTAGGCAATAAGCGGGTGTATATGGCGGCATCTTTATCCGTTACTTTTTCAAAATGATCAATGACTGAGAAATCAACATTTTCAGGTAAAAAATCTTCACCAATACCTTCTGTGATATAAGGGTAAATTTCATTCTTATCAAAAATGCCCGTTTCTTTATATTTCTTGAAAACAGAACCATAAGTATCTATGCCCAAAACTTTAATGTTTGAGTTTTTCTCTTTCAGATATCTACCAGTACCACTGATGGTACCACCTGTTCCTACCCCTACTACCAAATGGGTAATTTGACCTTCTGTTTGTTCCCATATTTCAGGACCTGTACTTTCATAGTGGGCCGCTGAATTGCTTAAATTATCATATTGATTGGGTTTCCAACTGTTAGGAATCTCGTTGACTAATCTTGAAGAAACAGAATAGTAAGACCTTGGATCTTCAGGCTCAACATCTGTAGGGCAAACAATCACTTCAGCGCCAAATGCTTTAAGGGCATCAACCTTTTCTTTGCTTTGTTTGTCAGTGGTAGTGAAAATACATTTATACCCTTTGATAACTGCCGCTATGGCCAAGCCCATGCCGGTATTACCGCTGGTGCCTTCAATGATGGTGCCACCTGGTTTTAATGCGCCAGATTTTTCAGCATCTTCGATCATTCTGAGGGCCATACGGTCCTTTATGCTATTGCCTGGATTAGTGGTTTCAATTTTAGCCAAAACAGTGCATGGCAAATCAGCTACTATGCTGTTTAATTTCACCAAGGGCGTATTCCCTATGGTTTCTAATACATTTTTAAAATAAGCCATTATGCTTCTTTGCTATTGTTTTGAATGATTGCTTTAGTCCCTTCCAGTTGATATAACTTCTGAGCCAAATCACTTTGCTCATCAGCCCATTGATTGTATGAGCGAATGGTTTCGGATATTTCACTCAAATAGCGATTTCTTGAAGGTGGTATAATGAATACTTTCTCACTCATTTCATCACTGGCTTTAAAATTAGTATTGAAATTCGAACCTGTTTTAGCATCTAAAACATTCAACAAAGAACGGTAAAGGGTGTTCATACCTGGATCATTGAACTGGGCTGCAATTGTTCCAAATACTGGCATCAACTCAGTGTCTTGATCAAATAATTTATGATTGCGTTGGAATTGTTTTTTAACATCGCGCAAGGCATCAGCAGCGCCTTTTTTATCAAACTTATTGACCGCAATAATGTCTGCAAAATCCAGCATATCGATTTTCTCTAATTGAGTAGCTGCACCGTATTCCGGAGTCATTACATACAGTGCCACATTGCTGTGTTCAGTTATTTCTGTATCACTTTGACCTATACCACTGGTCTCTAATATGATCAAATCAAACCCTGCTGTTTTTAAAATCAATAAAGCATCATCAACATGCTTACTCAAGGCCAAATTACTTTGTCTGGTAGCCAATGATCTCATGTAAACTTTTGGATGGTTGATGGCATTCATTCTAATGCGGTCTCCCAACAAGGCGCCTCCTGTTTTGCGTTTGCTAGGATCTACAGATACTATGGCAATTGAAAGGTCTTTTTTATCAAATAAGAAACGTCTAACAAACTCGTCAACCAAACTGCTTTTACCAGCACCACCTGTTCCGGTAATGCCTAAAACCGGAGCCTGTTTTTGGCCTTCAAGGGCGGCTTCTAATTGCGGTCTTATACTGGTGAAGGCTTCTGGGAAATTTTCAGCATTGGATATCAATTGAGCAATGTGCATGCTCTCTTTCTGTCTTAAGGCCGTTAAATTTAAACTAACATTTTGACCCGTTGCAAAATCAGATTTTACAACCAAATCATTGATCATGCCTTGCAAACCCATCGCTCTTCCGTCATCTGGCGAATAAATGCGAGCAATTCCATAGGCATGTAAGTCAGCAATTTCGGTAGGTAAAATTACCCCGCCTCCGCCGCCAAATATTTTGATATGGCCTGCTCCTTTTTCCTGCAACA
>JAURIG010000095.1 GCA_030832905.1 Bacteroidota bacterium | reverse complement strand
GCAGGTGATTTAAGTGGCATAACCAGTGGTAGAGTGCCTGGGTGGTTTGATCGTTTTTCAAAACCCCCACATGATATTCGCAGCGAAAAAAGTTGGGAAAACAAAATCAATCGTATGGTGGAACAAGCCCCCCAATGGGATATTGTTGCCATTGCAGGTGTCCCAGCTTGGATACAAATTCTTTTTGAAAAAATAATTGCAAAATACCGACTTAAAAACATTCATGATATATGGCCGAATTTCAGTGTTTATATTTGGGGAGGTGTGGCTATTGAACCCTATAAAAAAAGCTTAGATGCATTGTTGGGGCAGCCAATCATGTATTTTGAAACTTATTTGGCTTCTGAAGGCTTTGTTGCCTATCAAAGTAAGAAAGATGCTGGTGGTATGCGTTTAAATTTTAAAAATGGGATGTTCTTTGAATTTATTCCATTTAATGATGAGAATTTTGATCATGATTATAATTTAAAACCCAATGCACAAGTATTAAGCATTAAACAAGTTGAGAAAAACATTGACTACGCCATTTTGCTTACTACCTGTTCAGGCTCATGGCGCTACCTAATTGGCGATACTATTCAATTTACGGACACCGAATTATGTGAAATCAAAATCACGGGTAGAACCAAACATTTCTTAAGTATATGTGGCGAACACTTGAGCGTAGACAATATGAATGAAGCAGTTGCAAAGCTGAGTGATTATTTAGAAACACCTATTAATGAGTTTACCGTTAAAGGCTTGAGCCAGCAAAATACCCACAGCCATCAATGGTTCATAGCTTGTGACAAACCGCATTTAAATGAGGCTGAGGTGGCCCGTCAATTAGATGAATTTTTAATTCAGACCAATGATGATTACGCCACTGAACGCAAACACGCATTAAGCGCTGTTAAAGTCAAACTCATCCCATCTGATTTATTTATTCTATGGATGCAAGAACAAGGCAAGTTCGGCTCTCAAAACAAATTTCCAAGAGTATTAAGTTCAGCCAAATATGAAGAATGGGTAGGCTTCTTAAAACAACAAGGAATTACTTTTTAGTATCAGCGTAATTAAATGCTTTTTTCATCAAATCTGTCAAACGTTTTGACGGATCAGATCTTATGGCATTTTCCTCAATTTCTACTCGATCAAAAAGTGCTTTCATGGCTTTATCTGTAACATACTGATTCAAATCAGGATTCTGTTTTGTTACTAAAGGAATCTTGTTATAAGTATTTACTAAGTCAGACCAATGCGCAGTAAATCCAACTTGATTTAAAGACTGCTCAATTTGAGGTTTAAAAGCCGTTTGTAAAGCAGAACTAGTAGTTTGCTTAAGATAATTGGTAGCAGCCCCATTACCACCCGTTAAAATTGACATAGCATCAGAAAATGACATTTTACTCACCGCATCAATAAATATGGGTTTTGCTGTTGCAACTGCCTTTTCAGCTCCCTCATTTAATTGAAATATCACTTTATCTACTTGATCACCCATGCCTATAGATCTTAATTTATCAGCCACTTTTTGAGCATCTTCTGGCAATAGAATCTTAATGAGTGCATTGTTATTAAAGGCACCAGTTTGAGACAACTGAGCTACACCATTTGAAAAACCTTGTTTCAAGGCATCTTTTAATCCATCTGCAGCTTCGGATTGTGTGGGTACCGTATTTAAATTGGCAATAACATCCGTCGCCACAACTTTAGCCACATCACAAGCGCTAATGAACATAGACAAGGCGCCAACAAGCAAATATTTTTTCATTGTAAAAAAGTTTATAATTCGTTTCTAATCGCATCTAAGCTATCAGATAATTGAGCAATATCATTTTGATTGAGGGCATTCAACTGCTCATAAAAGGCATAAATTTTAGGATTGATTTGCGCTAAAACTTCTTCGCCTTTGTCTGAAATTTGCAATAAAATCTGACGTTTATTCTTAGCATTACAATGTCTACTGATCAAGTGTTTATCAACCAATTTATCGCACAATCTTGTTACGTCAGGATTTTTATCAAGCATAACCGCTTTTAAATCACCGCAGGTAGCATAGCCTTTTTTACGACCGTTCAGAATCCTTAATACATTGTATTGAGGCAAACTGATCCCATAAGGTTTAATGATCATTTTTAAAGCATCTTGTACGGCATTGGCTGTAAAAATAATATTGACGATTGCCTTTTCGTGCAGATTACTAAACTGACTGGTTAATATGGCTTCTTCAATTTTCACTGATGTACAATAATAGGTTTTTTTGGTTAATGTTTTAAGTGTTTTAGCGCTTCTCTTTTACTCAAAGGCATTAGTGCTGTGTTTTGAACAAATTCAAGTACCCAATTAGGATTCGTTCTGGCATATTGCCTCAGCGCCCACCCAATGGCCTTTTGAATAAAGAATTGCTTGGAATCGGCATAGAGTTGAATAACATGCGCTAAATAGTCCGTATCGGTTTGGGTTTTATAATGTAATTGGTGAATAATACAGGCTCTATTGAGCCACATATTATCACTACGCTCCCATTTAGGTAAAACACTTGCTTTAACTTGAGGGAAATTAAGCAAATAAGGGCCTATGCATTGACTACATAAGACATCAACAGTATCCCACCAACTATGACGTGTGAGTAATTCTTCGAACAACTCTATGGTTTGATCTTGCCAAATCCGTTTGCTTTTTTGTGCAATAGTAAGGGCGGCATAATGGTACTCCCTAGCCTCTTGTTCCCATAACTGACGCAGTAGCCAATCCAACCCTTTGTAGTCAGGTTTAAAAGCTTTTAAAAGCGGTTGCAACAGGGGTAATCTATCAGGTGCGGCAATGCCTAAAAAAACAAATTGATTGCGCATGTAGGCAGACATTGCCTCTGCTTTTTTGGGGTTAGCGGCTGCCTCATATGTCAATAAAATATTTGAAAAGACTTGCTGCTCAGTCATTGAGCTTACAAAATAAATCAAAAAACTGCTCAGAATCATTAAAAAATCGGAAATTGGGGCTAAAATTTATTTAGAAATATTCTAAATTGCGGGCCAATTACAATGAAGGCCACAGATTTAAATCAAGGCGACAAGGCCACTATTATTGAAGTCGAAGCTGGCGAGCTCAAAATCAAACTCATAGAGATGGGATGTTTTGAAGGCAACTTCATACAAAGATTATATTCAGCTCCGTTGGGAGACCCCATTGCTTTTGATATCAATGGCTACATTTTAGGATTAAGAAAAGAAGAAGCTAAATACATACTGGTAAATAAAATTGACTAATCAGGGAAAACATATTGTTTTAGTGGGCAACCCCAATAGCGGCAAAACAACACTCTTCAATGCTTTAACTGGTTTGCATCAAAAGATTAGTAATTTACCTGGCACTACCATTGAACACAAAACTGGTCAATTTAATCACGAAGGCATTAGGTTTCAAGTAACAGATTTACCTGGTACCTACAGTTTGTACCCCAAAGGAGAGGATGAACTCATTACAGTAAATTTTCTTTTAGAACCCCGTCAACCCAAAATAGATTTGATTGTATTTGTTGCTGATGCTAGTAACTTAACTAGGAATTTATTGTTGTATTCTCAAGTATCAGATTTAGGCTATCCGATTATGATCGCCTTAAATATGAACGATGTGGCAGCGGCTAAAGGCATACACATTGATGTTGAAGAATTATCCAAACAATTAGGGGTATTTGTTTACCCAATTAACGCAAGAAATGAAATTGGATTGGAGCCTTTATTACAAGCTATATCAAAGACCAATCAGGCTACACAAAGTATATTTTTTGAAACAGAAAACAAAACTGACAGTGGCTTCTTCGTGCACTACAGATTGTTCTTGATTCAAAAAATTCAAGAATTCAAATTGGGGCACAAAGGCTACGATCAATCCATTGCTGAAGAAACAACCAGTCGCTATAAAAAAATTGATGCTTTGGTACACCAATGCATGCGCAAGGAAGAAAGCAAAGACAAGCATTACACACAAAAAATAGACAAAGTACTATTGCACCCTATTTATGGCTTTTTAGTGTTCTATGCGACATTGTTTTTATTGTTTCAATTGATTTTCAAAGTGGCGGACTACCCAATGAATTGGATAGAAATGGGCTTTACCATGCTGGCAGAATATGTAGCATCTGTTTTACCTAACAATGCCTTTGCTTCTTTGATATGCGATGGCTTAATTCCTGGCATAGGTGGTGTTATTGTGTTTTTGCCTCAAATCATTTTATTGTTCATGATGATTGCCATACTAGAAGATAGTGGCTATATGACCAGGGTAAGTTTCATAACCGACCGTTTGATGCGCAAATTTGGGTTGAACGGCAAATCTGTAGTACCCTTAATCGGCGGGATGGCTTGTGCTATTCCATCTATTATGGCAACAAGAACCATAGACAATAAAAAAGACCGTTTGATTACGATGTTGGTGACGCCTTTAATGAGTTGCTCGGCAAGGCTTCCTGTATACACCCTTTTATTGGGCTTATTATTCATCGACAATCAATCTGACTGGATAGACCTAAGAGGAATTATCTTATTGGGATTGTATCTAATGGGTTTTATTGTTGCCCTCATTTTTGCCTTTATCTTTAAACTGGTTTTAAAACAAAAGGAAAAAAGTTTTTTTGTACTTGAACTCCCTGATTACAAATGGCCAAGATGGAAAAACATCTTATATACGATTAAATCTAAATCTGGAGACTTTGTCTTCAACGCAGGCAAGATTATTGTCATTGTGAGTATTGTTCTATGGTTTATGGCCAGTTATGGGCCTAACAAAGCTTTTAACAGCATCCATCAGAAATATGAACATTACCAAGGCGCTGATAAGGCTCAACGTATTAAAAGTGAGGAATTAGAGGCCAGTTATGCAGGCATATTGGGCAAAACGATAGAACCAGCCATTAAGCCTTTAGGATACGATTGGAAAATTGGCATAGCCTTAATCACCAGTTTTGCTGCCAGAGAAGTCTTTGTAGGCACTATAGCCACCATTTATAGTGTTGGCAATACTGAAGACGAAACGCAATTAACTCAGGTGCTTAAACAACAAAAACGTCAGAATCTGAAACCTTTATATGACACACCAACCATTTTATCATTATTGGTGTTTTATGCATTCGCCATGCAATGTATAAGTACTTTGGCTGTAACCTATAGGGAAACACGCCAATTAAAATGGCCTATTATTCAATTTGTTTACATGAGTGGATTCGCTTGGATCATGAGTGCCCTCGTTTACAACCTTTTTTAACAGACTTGCTTTTTAACTCATTAGCCCCTTGCACAATTAAAGTTCAATGCAAGCTTTTCTTGTGAGATGAATAGCTAAAAATCTACAGGCTAAATTCGCCAATCAATCTTCGTATTGAAATCCATATTATGATAGTTTATTTATTGAAGCTTTTGTTATGGTTAAATAAGCCCTTGAATACTAAAGGCTGATTGGATAAGATCAATTGGCCTCAATAGTTTAAGAACACCCTTAAAACAGAAAACCCCGACACTACGGTCGGGGCCTCCTGAGAACAATATACTATTTCTAATTACTTAGTAATGGTAATCTTTTTGGTAGCAACTTGGTTTTCAGCGTAAACTTTAACCATGTATACACCAGCAGCACAATCAGTCATGTTCACTTCAGTAGCGTTGTTGTTCACTACAACTGTTTTAACCAATTCGCCTAAAGTGTTGAATACTTTAACTGTCATGTCGCTGTTGATGTCAGCAGACAATGATACGTTAAATAGACCGCTGTTAGGGTTAGGGTAAACAGATACTGCGTTGTTCATGCTTTCTGCATCAGTGATGTCAGTTGTCATGGTTACACATTTAGTAGTTGAACACTCACAACCTGCAGCGTTAGAAGCAATCATTGTTACACAATATTTACCAGGAGCGCTGTAGTTAT
>JAURIG010000094.1 GCA_030832905.1 Bacteroidota bacterium | reverse complement strand
ATATTGACATCATACATGAAGTCATAGTATACAAATGGGGCTAATTCTCTAAACTCCGGACGGTTAACTGTTTTGCCATAAGCTAAGCGCAATAGGTTTTTCTTTTTCTGATCAAAGAAATAAGCTGCATTTAATGAAGGTAATATATTCAAATTGTTGAGCACAACATTAACAGCGCCTGAGGCATTGGCACTGGTAAGCGTCTGATTGAATTGTTCTGCTCTTACGCCAAGGTTTAGGTTCATTTTTTTCAACGGAATACTGCTGTTGATATAAGCTGCAAGTAACTGATTAGCTGCAGTGTAATGATCGCTAGGGTTGGTGCCTTCTTGAGGTTTTAAACCTGAGCTAGAGTTGATGTTTTTGGCATCGAAAATTTGATCTACTGGTGTTTGTAGGAAATCAAATTTCTTAGATGGGTCGCCACTGTAAGTGTAGCCAAACCATCTGGCTCTGAAATCTCTGTTCTTGTTTTCAGCATAAGCACCATAGCGAAGCGTAATGCCATTGATGGTGTCAAAATTAGATCTGATATGAGATTCATATTGAATGTTTGCTGAATAGGTTTGTTCCGTTAATGTGGAATAGAATCTTGCGGCATCAAACAAGTTAGCGCTAGGAGGATCCAATAAAGTGTATTCTGTTTTGCCAATTTCTCTAACGGTTCTAAAACGTCTGAAATCTGGCTCATTTCGTTTCACTAAACTAACGCCCAAGGTGTAAGTTAATTTGTCTGTTGCATTTAATTTGTGATTGCCCTCAAATTGTCCAAAATAAAGACCTCTAGAAGTATAGTGATAGCTGTAATTTCTGAATTCATCATTAGGCCTTTCAGTAGGATTTACCCCTGTTCTGATGGTGGTTTCGTTTTCTCCAATTTGATTGTAAATATTTTTAAATGTGAATGTTTTCTTAGGGTTGACTCTTAATATCCAGTTGCTTAACAAACTGATTTTAGACTCGATAGAAAAGTTGTCGTCTTGGTAATTGAACATTTGACGGACATAATCAATTTGATCGTTTTGGTAACGGTAACGTTTCATTTGAGCAAACTGGTAATTGGTTGAGTAGCCAACATTGTTTACTGTAAATAAATTCATTTTCTTGATTGCTATGTTTTTGCCAAAGCCAAATCCTGCGCCAAAATCTAATGGTGTATTAAAAGATTGAAGGTCAAAATTATTGCGAATTTCTTTGCCGTATTGTATAGATTGAGCACCCGATAGATTGGCTAAAGATTTAGGGAAATTGCTTGGTAAAGCTCTATTGCCGTTATCAAATCCAAGGTAATCTGTGCTTGATTGAACAGAGTTGTTCATATGAGACTTGAAAGTAGTATTGACTCTGAAACCTAAACCAAAAGAATACGTCACAAAATCTTTTTCCATTTCATTTTTGGTCAATAATTTGATCACGCCTCCTGCAAAATCTCCAGATAAATCAGATGATGGGGATTTGTAAATCGACATTTTATCGAGCATGTTGGAAGGGATTAAATCAAAAGAAAATGCACGTCTATCTGTTTCAGTGCTAGGAGCGTTGATGTTATTGATTTGAACACTGTTATACCTTTGGCTAAGGCCTCTTAACATAATGAATCTGTTTTCCATTAGGGTTACACCAGGTACTCTTGCAGCAACTTTAGCAGCATCTCCATCATTGGATTTGGCAATAGATGCACTGGTAATCACATTAGTAACAGACTCGTTTTTCTTCTGTTCTTGAACACCAGCGGCAACTGTTGTTTGAGGTTTTTTGAAGGTTACTCTTGCACCTTTTTTGGTCTCGATTTTTTCTTTTAAAACAATTTGCCCCAGGTTCATGACTGAACTGTCAATGACTTGAATGCTGTCTATGGTTTTATTGTCATAGCCATTGAGTTTAATGGTAATGCTGTAAAACCCAACACTTAATCCTTCGAATTCAAATTCGCCTTTGCTGTTGGTTTTAATCGTTTTTTGGTTTTTTAATTCAACAGAAACATCTGATAAGACTTTTTTACTTGGATCAACTATGATTCCTTTGATCCCAGAATTATTCGCATGCATCAAGAATGTGTTGCTAGTCAAAACAAATAAGGCAACAATGACTTTAAAATTCATGCTACAAAACACGCTTGCGTATGTTAAGTATATCTTAATAGAAGATGACCATTTTAAAAACTTGCTGTCTTTTGATTGTTAAAACTATAATTTATACATAATATCGAAAAGGCTTGTGATTGCCTAGAGTTACAGATTTTTTAGTTCTGTAATCGGCTATTAACACAAAGATAATATAGGGTTTAAATAGAGGACATTTTACCCCTGCAATTTTGTAACAATGAAAAGCGTATTCATGTTGTTGCTTATTTCTGTTTGTTTGATGTCTGTTAAGGGTAATCAAGCTACTACGCTTAAATTGCAAGTTTTGGACGAACAACAAGAGCGTTTAGCTGGTGTCAAAGTAGAGGTGATGGGGCTTAATCATGCAGTGTTTTATACCAATCTTAAAGGGGAGTGTGTTCTACCAATGGCTGCCCAAAACCACTTGATTTCTATTCAGAGTGTTTCTTACAAACCTTTAACAATTCCTGCCCACGCAAAAATTTCTAAAATTATTTTGCACAACAGATAATATTTTTTTATTATCTTTGTTAAGTAATTGTTAAGCCCTTATGAAAAAAATGTTAATCATGGCCAGCCTCCTATTGGGAAGTACCATGGAAATGCTCGCTCAAACATCAGGATTTACAACCAATGCCATTGGTCAATGTTTAAATAATTCAGGTGAATTGATCACAGGTAACATTGAAACTTATTTCATGAATGGAAAGACGGAAAGTGTTTACGATGTGGTTGATGGGTACAAAGATGGTTCTATGACGGCTTTTTATATCAATGGCGCTGTTAAGGAACGCGGACAATTCAATCAAGGTGCAAAAACAGGAGAATGGACCAGTTACACTGAAAAGGGTAAGCTAGAATCAGTGGCCTTTTACAAAAATGATTTGAAACACGGCACTTGGAAAGTGTTCGATGACAACGGCCAGCTAAGAGCCGAAATGCATTACAATAAAGGCGTTAAAGTGGGTGTTTGGAAAACCTTTGATGAAAACGGTAAAGTGCTTGAATCGCTTAGCTATTAATTATCGCTTTTACTTTTACACGATCTAATTTGCCGCCAGAATTATAGGGCATTTCTTCAATTCGAACTATTTGCTTAGGTTTACTATAGGGGATTCTATTTTCAATGGATTGCCAATCCATGTTTGGTAGTTCATTATTGCCGGCGTATACAAGCACCAATTTTTGACCCAATGCTTCATCATTCACTGCACTTACGCAAATGGGCGAGGTGATTGCATACTGTTCTATAATTAATCTTTCTATGGCTTCCGGATGAAATTTCAAACCACCGCTATTGATCACAAAATCATTTCTCCCAAAAACTTTAAAGTGTTTATCATCGATTAACTCGACGATATCGGAACTGTGAATGTCAGTTTGTGTAAACGGGGCTGTAATAATCGCGCAAGCTTGTTCGTCTGTTCTAATCCTCACTCCCTCAAACAAAGTAAATACTTCACTTGCAGATGGGCCATTGAGGCGTCTTAAAGCAATATGAGAGTAGGTCTCACTCATGCCATAGGTGTGTAACACGCTGCACGTTTCAGGCAGATTTTGAATGGCTTTTTCGAGTAAAGGGTCAATGTCTGAACCACCAATTAAGACCAATTTAAAATGCTTTAAATGCTCAAAACTGTTGGGGTCCTTAAGGATATTGTAAATCTGGTAAGCTGTAAAAGCTGCTATATTGGCATTAATAGGGTTTATTAAAGGGTTGTGATTAGCGGCTACAACCGTTATGGGCAATCCCCAAACTTTAGAGCGACACAACATCATGAGTCCACCCACTTTATCAGTAGGTAAACAACACAATAAATGATCGGTTTTTTGGAGAGGTAGTTGGAGGCCAGTTTGTATTGCACTCCATTCCATCCATTGTCTGTCTAAGTAAATGGTTTTCGGATGTCCGGTACTGCCTGATGAATGCACAGTGAATTGTGTTTGACCCTCGTCCCAGGCATTAAAAAAAGCATTGGCGGAATCAGTACTCATGAACTGTGCAAAAATACATCTAAAGTCTTTAAAAAGGCATCGATATCCGTGTAAGAATTATAGATATGCGTAGATACCCTTAGGCAATTAATGTTGTTTTCTGGCACAAAACGAGTGATGATTTTCTTTTCTTGACAAAACCCATGAAGTTTTTGGGTGTCTTTTTCAGTCAACTTGAAGGCAATTTGAGCGCCTTTAGAGATGGATTCGGTAGGGGTAAGCATTTCAATGTCTTTACCCAGACCTATGAGTTGTTCTTGAAGGTAGTTGGCCAATTGTTTAACCCTGTTTTCAATTTGCTCTCTGCCTATTTTGTTTTGAAACTCTATGGCTTTTGCAATGCCTTTAAACAAAGCCGCATTTTGAGTGCCATAATAATAACGGTGGCCATTATTGACATAGCCTTTTAAACTTGGTGGTTGGCTTAACATGTCCCAACCAGTATCGAATCCGCCGCCCCCATAATACACTTGTAGTTTGTCTATAAAGGCTTCGGATACATATAAAAAACCGGTACCTTTTGGGCCAAGCATCCATTTATGGCAACAGCCTGCATACACATCACAACCTATGGCTTTAATATCCAAGACCAACATGCCTGGCGGATGAGCACCATCTAAAAAACTAATGATGCCTCTTTGTTTGGCTATATCGCAAATGGATTTAACAGGGAGCACTATTCCAATGGTACAGGGAATATGTGGCACACTTATCACCTTTGTTTTTTTAGTGATGACTGCGTTTAAATTTTGTAAGGTTTCTTCAGCCGTTTTGCCAATTTTTAATATTTTAATGACTATGCCATCTAACTTGGCTCGGTTTAGCCATGGTGTTGCATGGCCTACGTGTTCGTGGCCTGTCATGATCACCTCGTCTCCTGCTTTTAGGTTGAATCCCCAACAAGCGATGTTAATGCCTTCTGTGACATTTCTGGTTAATGTGATTTCTTCTGTTTTAGTATTTAAAAACTCTGCTAATGCTTTAATGGCTGTGTCTTCATGTCCGCCATATCTGCCGCTGCTATCAATGTCCATCATTTCTTGTTGAACCTCATGAATAACAGGGTAGGGTGAAGGGCCCATAGTGCCATTGTTTAAATAGATTTTACTGTTGCTTAGAGGGAATTGTGCCCTAATAAGTTTCCAATAGGCTTCATTGATTGGCGTGTCTTCTGAGGGCATTGGCATTGACTTATCCATATTAAAGGCATTGGCATGACTACCCACTCCAATAGCGCCTGCGGCTAATAAGCTCTTTTTAATAAAATCTCTTCTGTTGGCCATAAAACTGATTTTAAACAAACTTAAATAAAAAATCTGATTGACTTTCAAATCTGTCTAAAATAAAAAATCCCGCCTAAGCGGGACTCTTTATTGTGATGAAAAACTATACTTTTATAGATTAGTAGGTGTTTTGTTGTGGGTTGAAATCACTCCACACATCAGACCAATCAGTGCTACCAAAAGCACCTTTGTGAGTTGTGTTGCTGAAGCCAGCTAATTTAGCATCTGTAAAAGCAGCACCAGTTTGAGAAATACCTGTGAAGCTAGCAAAGTTTGGATTTTTAGGGTAAGTACCAGCTACACCAGCTACTGTGTTGTAACCCATGAACAATTCAGGATTAATACCAGCATCAGATAAAGCTAAAGCAGATAACAAAGTAGTACCTTGCATTGGAGCTGTTTTAGTGAATACCAAGTTAGATTTAGTGGTTTTCCAGTAGTCACCTACAGGAACACTAGCAGTGCTTCCGCTGATGAATGGGTTAGGATTACCTTTGTTAGCACCAGTTGATACTAAGATGTTGTTATTCAATACACCTAAACCTGAAGTGTAGTTAGCGATTGTAGCGCTACCATCTAAGTTTA
>JAURIG010000093.1 GCA_030832905.1 Bacteroidota bacterium | reverse complement strand
CATCGTCAGCAATAGCAGATTGCCAAGAGATCTTATCTGTATCCAATGAAACACTCACAAAAACCACCTTTGGGTTGATTTGGTAATTCTGATACACATGAACCAAAGACTTGTTTTCTAGCCTTGAAGCTTTGCTCCATGAAGCCCAAAAATTTAAGACGATAAACTTTCCCTTATAGGCTTGTAAATTGAATGTGTCTAAAGTAGTGTAGTCAAGCACTGCATCAGATGTTTTAGATTGTGATACAAAGGCTGTGGTTGTTAAGGCTACTAGCAACAATGAGAATAGATAAGTCTTCATAACAATGAGCTTTAATCTATTCTTACAATTTCTGCACCAATTTGATTTAAGCGCTGATCAATGAATTGATAGCCTCTATCAATCTGTTCAATATTTTTAATAGTACTAACACCAGTGGCACTCATAGCCGCAATCAACATCGCTACACCAGCTCTAATATCAGGAGAACTCATGGTGATCCCTTTTAAAGGCACTTTTCTATCCAGCCCCATCACATTGGCTCTGTGAGGATCGCATAAGATGATCTTAGCGCCCATATCAATCAAATTGTCAACGAAGAACAAACGGCTCTCGAACATTTTTTGATGTATTAAAACGTTGCCTCTGGCTTGAGTGGCTGTCACTAAAATAATACTAATTAAATCTGGCGTAAAACCTGGCCAAGGCGCATCAGCTATGGTTAGAATACTGCCATCAATAAACGATTCAATTTCATAATTGGATTGAGCAGGAATAAAGATATCATCGCCACGGAATTCCATTGCTATTCCCAATCGCTTGAAAGTATCTGGTATAATGCCTAATTCAGGAATAGCACAATTCTTAATGGTGATTTCACTTTCAGTCATTGCTGCTAAGCCAATAAAGCTGCCAATTTCAATCATATCTGGCAACAAGGTATGGTCAGTTCCATTGAGTTTGTCTACCCCTTGTATGGTCAATAAATTTGAACCAATACCCGAAATATTAGCGCCCATACGGTTTAACATTTTACACAATTGTTGAAGGTATGGTTCGCAAGCCGCATTGTAAATTGTTGTGGTGCCCTCGGCTAAAACAGCTGCCATCAATATGTTGGCTGTTCCTGTAACAGAAGCCTCATCTAACAACATGTAACAACCTTTAAGGCGGCCTTGTTGGGCAGTCACTTTATAGAATTGTTCGTTGGCCAAATACTCAAAATGAGCTCCCAATTTCATAAATCCAATGAAGTGGGTATCTAAACGTCTACGGCCAATTTTATCGCCCCCAGGGCTAGGAATAAAGCCTTTGCCAAATCTGGCCAACAAAGGACCAATGATCATGATTGAGCCTCTTAAACTTGCGCCTTTGGCCTTGAATTCAGCAGAGTTCAAATACTCTAAATTCACATTAGTGGCTTTGAATTGGTAGCTTGAAGTAGACAACTTAGTTACCTCAACCCCTAAATCCCCTAACAACTCAATGAGTTTAAGCACATCTCTAATCGCGGGAATATTATGTATGGTAACGGTTTGATCCGTTAACAGCACCGCTGAAAGTATTTGCAAGGCTTCGTTTTTTGCGCCTTGAGGAATGATTTCTCCTTTAAGTTTTTTGCCACCAGTTACTCTAAAAGTGCCCATGATTGATGATTATTTTTTGTAGTGGTTTTTTTTATTTTTAAAATGTTTGCCGTGGTTATTGCCTTTGGAATGATGGTGGTTGTTGTAGAACTTCTTGCGTCTTTGTTCAAGGGTTATTTCAAGTTCTTCAGGATTCACTTTCAATTGGTTTTGTGAAATCACTTCCAAATGTTCTGCAAGTTGTTGATTACTTAGGTTTTCATTGTTCCAGTTGCGAGAAGAGTTGGTCATGAAAGAGGCCAATAAATTCAAGAACTCAGCTTGCAATTCTGGCGAATCAATTTGCGCTGCCTTGTTAACCATAAACTGCAAATTGCGCCCATAAAACCTGAACTTGATCGGTTGAGAAGGGTATTCAACTCGCTCAGGTTTTTGTTGCATCTTGCTTGGTTCTGGCGGTGGAAATGGCCCATCCACATCTAACTGAAAATTGGAAATAATGTAAAGGTGATCCCACAATTTTTGCTTGTAATCCGCTTGGTCTTTAACTGATGGATTCAGTATTTCCATAACACTGATTAAGGCATCTGCCATTTTGCTGCGTTTGCCTTTATCGGCTATACTCAGCACATGTTCAACCATATCCTGAAACGACCTGCCGTATTCAGATAAAATGAGTTGTTTGGCTTGTGTGTTGTAATGAAAAAGTTCTGACATATTTCTTGCTCAAATGTAGTGAATTTATGGTAAAAAAAAACCTGCAAATACATGCAGGTTTTAAAGATTGTTTATAAGTAATAAGGCTTACTTTTTGTAGATTTCGTCGTTTTTAGGTTCGAAAGTGATGCGGTGTTTTTTACCAGCAATTGAGAACTCTAATTTCAACATATCATTCTTCAACATGATGATATCAGCATTAACAGCAGTGGTAGGGTTGCTCTCAGATTGAGAAATATCGTTCATTTCGTTTGCACCGAAAGATACTTTTCTGCTCTTGTCATTGAAAGACCATTTACCAGCTTGTTTGATGGTTTTATACAATACATTATTAGCATCAAAATTGGCTAAGATATCACGGTAAGTTCTGTCGTCTTTAGGATTCATAGTCAACACCTTTTCTTTTGTAGGTGAGCTGTAACCAGCTGCATAATCCATGTTGAAGGTGTAGAAATTGGTTCTACCCATAACAAAATACAATACGATTGAGTCTCCTGCAGAGGTGAAAGATTTTTTCAAAGCAGCATCTTCAGTGCCATCAACAGCATATCCAGTTACTTTCCATTCGTTAGAGATTCTGTCTCTTTTAGCTCTAAATGAAATACCTGGTCCTTCTTCATATTTACAAGCAGAAAACAAGATGCTTAAACCTGCAAATACAACTAATGAAATCTTTGTAATACGTCTCATGTTTTATAAAATTTATGCAAATATAAACCTAAAAACCTTAAATAATAATTAATTTTTTAGTTCTATCATTCCTTTGTGAGCAACCTTGTGGAAAACCGCATTAAAGAAGTAAATGAATTACATTCTGATCATGAGTTTAGCAAACCTTAAGACCAAGGTTTTTTGCCCCATTTCTTGAAAAAGAATAACGGCTTTCTTATTGTCACCGGCACCTTCCAATTGTTCCACCACCCCTACACCAAATCTTTGATGCTCAACCGTTTGCCCTACTTGAATGTCGGATGGGTCATTGGGTTTAAAATCAGCCGAGACTTTTGTATCCGGCAAAGGCTTTGTGACTGATTTGCCCACAAACAAGCCGTATCCTTTGCCAAAATTGGCATCGGATGGTGATTTGTGAACAATATTGGGGGTTTTGATTTGATGCACCAAAGCTGTATCTAAATATTGTTTGTCTATCTCATCGATAAATCGACTAGGATCACATGGAATTAGGTTGCCATATTTGAATCTGGAGGTAGCAAAACTCAAGGTTAAATTTTCTTCTGCACGCGTGATAGCAACATAAAACAAACGGCGTTCTTCTTCCAAGTCCTGACGATTGGTTAAACTCATTTGACTCGGAAACAAATTCTCTTCCAAGCCCACTACAAAGACATGTTTAAACTCTAAGCCTTTACTACTATGAATAGTCATCAAAGTGACTTTATCGCCATCTTCATCGTCTTTATCAGCATCGGTGTACAAGGCAATTTCTTGTAAAAAGGCTGACAAGTCTTTCTCTTTTTCAGAGGTGTCGTCTTCAGTAAATTCCTTGATGGCATTCAACAATTCCACTAAGTTCTCGTAACGAGATACCCCCTCAACCGTTTTGTCTTCGTATAGTGTTCTGAGCAAGGTTGATTGCTTGGCTACATACTCAGCTATCTCATAGGCATTCTTAGAGGCTAACATGGTCTGAAAACTGCAAATCATGGTGTAAAAATCTTTCAAGTGTGCCACTGAAGATCCCAAGACAGGAAAATGATGTGCTTCTTTCAAAATCTCCCAAATAGAAACCTCATTTTCTGAAGCCAAAACCACCAGTTTATCAATGGTGGTATTGCCAATTTTACGAGCAGGATAATTGATAATGCGCTTTAAAGCTTCTTCATCTTTAGGATTGACCACCAAACGCAAATAAGAGAGCAAATCTTTTACCTCTTTGCGTTGATAAAAACTCATGCCGCCATAAATTCTGTAGGGAATATTCATGCGTCTGAGGGATTCCTCAAAGGCACGTGACTGGGCATTGGTTCTGTATAAAATGGCAAAATCAGAATAGGCTCTATGCAAACGATTGCGCGATTCAAAAATTTGATTCGCAACAGCTTTGCCTTCCTCATTGTCTGAAGCTGATTTAAATAAAATGATTTTCTCCCCTTCTGGATTATTGGTGAAAATGGTTTTGTCTAACTTCTCTTTATTATTGGCGATTAAACTACTGCTCGCGTTAACAATATTTGCTGTGCTTCTGTAGTTGTGCTCTAACTTAAAAACCTTTAAGTCTGGATAGTCTTTTTCGAAGTTTAAGATGTTCTGAATATTGGCTCCTCTGAAGGAATAAATGGATTGTGAATCATCCCCCACAACACAAATGTTTTCATACATAGCGGCTAAACTTTTAACAATCATGTATTGACAGAGGTTGGTATCTTGATACTCATCTACCATGATGTATTTAAACTTGTGTTGGTATTTGTTCAAGACATCAGGATGCGCTTTTAACAAAGCATAGGTATTCAATAAAATATCGTCGAAATCCATGGCACCTGCTTTGTAACAGCGGGCCTGATAGGCTGCAAATATTTTGGATAAATGTGGTCTACCAGTTGAATTATCAGCTTCTAATAATTCTGGGATTTTAATGTACTCTTTAGAGGTGATCAGACTGTTTTTACAGTTGCTGATTCTGTTGTATACAAAGGCTGGTTTGTATAATTTTTCATCGAGGTTGAGTTCCTTGACTATGGTTTTAATTAAACTCTTGGAGTCGTCCGTGTCATATATGGTGAAGTCTTTAGGATAACCAATTTTTTCTGCTTCTACCCTTAGAATTTTGGCAAAGACCGAGTGGAAAGTTCCCATCCAAATATTCTTTGCCTCATGACCTACAACAGCCTCAATCCTTTGCTTCATTTCTTTGGCCGCCTTGTTTGTAAAGGTTAGGGCTAAAATATTGAAGGCATCATTACCAGATTGAATGATGTGGGCAATTCTGTAGGTTAAAACCCTTGTTTTACCACTACCCGCACCCGCTATGATCATCACCGGACCTTGAATAGTCATGGCGGCATCGCGCTGCACATCGTTCAATTTGTCTAAATACGGTGGGTGACTCATAAGGATTGCAAAGCTATTAATTGCTTGCGAGTTCTTATTAACAAAATACAAAAAAGGCGTCGAAAAAACTTCGACGCCTTGGAAATAATAAGCTGTTTTGTTTTAAAACAATCCTCTAAGGGTTAAGTGAATGTTTCTTCCTGCACCACTGTAACCGGAAGAAAAAGTTCTATAATGTTGATCCATGATGTTTTCAATAGCCAATTGCCCCTGCAAAAAGCGATTGATTTGATACTGAGCTCTTACATTAAAGGTATGCCATGCAGGTGTAAATCCTTTAACAGGATCTGCTGAATAAATGGCATTGTCTTCTCCTATCAAATTGTAGTCTTTAGATTTTTTTGCACCGTTAAATACCACAAAACACTCCGCTTTAATTTTATTGGCTTTATAAATCAAACCTGCTCTTCCAAACAATGGAGAAATATGATCAAGTGGGTAATCTATAGTATCCGTTTTAATTCGACCATAGGTGTAATTCACTTGAGCATTCAGGCTGAGCTGTTTATTGAGGTCGTAATTCAAACCAGCATAATAGCCATAAATATAGGCATTTTGGGCATTCACCGTGGTGTAAATTTGACTGTTTACGCCGTTAAATGTGATGGTATCTTTACCATTTAATTGTGCTCGACCAATCGTTAGTGCATTACTGTATTGGGTATAAAAACCA
>JAURIG010000092.1 GCA_030832905.1 Bacteroidota bacterium | reverse complement strand
AAAATAAATTCAATTGAATGGTTTTGAAAATCAATCGAGGTTCTAAAAATTCAGTAATGCTATCAGACAAACGGTTCACATAATCGCCCATGGCGGTGTAGTATTTGTATTCTGCATCTTTAAGGAAAGCCTCTAGTTTTTTGGCACTTCCTTTTTCGCGTTGTTCAAAGGCAGCTTTTAATGTTTCTAAATCGGCAGAGGCATCAATTTGTTGATTATTGCTGGCATAAATTCTATACCCTGGATCAAGGCGTTTGAGTTGGTAAAAATCACTGGCCTTATAGCCGAAATGTTCAAAGTGTTGTTCAAATACTTCTGGCATCCAATAAAAACTTGGACCCATGTCAAAGGTAAAGCCGTCTTTTTCCCAAACACTTGCTCTTCCACCACTTTGATCGTTTTTCTCTAACAAATGGACTTCATGCCCAGCTGCAGACAAATGGGTAGCTGCGGTTAAACCCGCAAAACCTGATCCTATCACCACTATTTTCTTTTTCATGCTTTTTTGTTTTGACGGTATTTGTCTAAATATTTTTTGCTCACAAATAAAAATCCAAAGGCTTCAGCGCCATCTTTTACATTGACTTTATGATGCACCTTATGAGCAAAACGCATGGCTTTAAAGTAAGTGGTATTGGTGTGTTTTAACCAAGGTAAACGCTGGTGCACAAACACATCGTGCACTAGGAAATAAGCTACGCCATATAATAGTATGCCAAAGCCTAAATAAAAGCGCCAGTCAAAAGGCGATTCCAAACTACCTGTTATGATTAAACTGGCAGATACCACTGCGAAGCAAATGCCAAATAAGTCATTCTTTTCAAAGCGGCCAACTCTTGGCTCGTGATGGCTCTTATGCCAACGCCACATAAATCCATGCATAATATATTTATGCGTAAACCAAGCCGTGGCCTCCATCATCACAAAGCCACCAATCACAATTAAAACGTTCCACAAATAGTTCATGTACATTAAACAAATGTACTTAGAAATTGTTTGGGTTTTGTTAATGGTTAATGGTTAATTGTTATTGGTTAATGGTTATTGGTTAATTGTTATTGGTTAATGGTTATTGGTTAATAGTTAATAGGTTGAATAAAAACTGATAACTTATCTCTAATTGCTCCCCGCCTAATAACTAATAACAAATAACTGATAACTTTTTTTTTCTCGAGGGTGTTCTTCACCCCAAACGAGTATCTTTATTTCATCTGTTGTAATTTTCTGATGCTCACTTTCCATTTCATTTCGTTAGAAGAATTATACTGTTCATTGAATTTTTTTCTATTTAAATCAATCAATAATTAGATTCGAAAACATACACTAAAATTAAATGAAGAAAAATCTACTGTTCTTGAGTTTATTGTTTTTGGCTAATCTAAATTTTGGATTTGCTCAATCAACAAATTACATGTCCTTTAGTATCGGATTCACTCAGCCAAGAGGGAGTCTAAGGTCAAGTGATTATTATGACTCTACATCCGGATATGGTACGCTGGGATTAGCCTATGCACTTAGGTTTGATAAGATGATTCACAAGGCTTGGGGTGGGTTTATTGCCTTTCAAACTGCAAGTGTTACATTCAATGCTGAAAAGTTTTCAAATGACCTTGAAAATGACTTGGGTTATCCATGGTCTTGGTCTGAATACGAACGTCGTAATTATAATTTTAAAAGTTTAAATTATGGACTTCAATACATTTTAAACCAAGAAAAGAAATTACAGGTTTCTGCTTATTTAGGATCTGGGTTTACTCTCAATAGAAATAAAACAATTGACATTACCATGAAATATTATTCAGATAATATCAGGCTAAATGAATACGCGTCAACCAAGTTAACAGCCAATGCTAATTTTGGTGTTAAAATTTGTTACGCATTAAATGATAGGTTATCCGTTTTTTTTAAGATGGATTACCTTACTCAAATGCCTAAATACAAAGTTAAAATTGATTCTTATATTAATGGCACTTATTATGACACCACTAATGATAGACACACTCAACCAAGTTATTTTTCTACATCTACATTTGGCGTCAGGTATGGTTTGTAGCTAATAGTTAAGAGTTAATGGTTATTTGTGTTTGGGGTGTTCTTCACCCCAAACGAGAATGGTGAAAGCAATAGGTTGTGATTTGATTTGCTGTAATTCCACCTTCAGCTACAGCTTTCGGCGGAAGCATTCGAAGAACGATTGGTTCGGCGTCCCCGCCAACCAATCCCATCCACTTCAAAAATTTATTTTAAAACACTTTTGAAAGCGAGAGCAAGTTATCTTCTTACTATTTGCAAAAAGCAATTTATCTGGTTGGCGGGGACGCCGAACCAGATGCGATAAATTCACTATACCTATTCACTAATAATTTCACTCGAGGGTGAGGAACACCCTCGAGACATAACACTTTTACTTTCACTGACTAAACTCTAGCCCCTAACCCCTAACCCCTTGTTCTCTTATTCTCCAACAAGCAATTTCTTCACCACTACATCACTGCCTTGGGTCAATTGAATGCTGTATACGCCAGCACTTAAGCCATTCAAATCAAAATTTTGAAAGCTGTCTTGACCTTTGAATGAAGTAATGATTCTGCCTAAGGCATCAATCACTTGAATTTGATAAGCATGGTTTGAAGTTTGGTTCACACAAATTTTGCTGCCTAATTGACTACTGCTTGGGTTCGGTAAAATATCCAATTGTAAGTCTTTGTTGGCTTCAGTTTGAATACCCATTTTGTAAGTGGTGTAGAACTGAATGCTTTGTTTTGTGCCAAAGTCAGCACCAAAGTTTTTGAGTATACCATTGGTATTACCATTTCGAATTTGAATATATCCAGAGCCATCAGCGGTATTCGCCCACCAATCCAATCCATCTTTATTCAAAGGGTTATTAGAAGGGCCTGGGCCGTCATCTGTTAATTCAAATGTATAACAAAGGTTGTTGTCTAAATAGACTGTATCGCGGTAAATGGTGTTGGCTGCAAATGTGTTTTTATAACGAATGACTTTGCCTCTCGCATCTTTCAAGGTGTAGGCATTTTCAGTTGGGGCATTATTGGTTTTGAATACAATAATGATTTTGTTAGGATACATCGCACTATTGGTGATGGTACTCGTTAAAGTATTGTCAACCATGTTCTCATCTGCTTGTCCATTCAATTTGATCAAAGTCGCTGAAAATACATTGCCACTGCCACCCCAATCATACACTGCCTCAAGGGTTAAGTCCTGACTGGCAAATGGCGCAATTAAACACGGTACCCAAATGCGTTGTGGGGAATTGCCCACTTTGCCATATTCGAATTCTACCGATTTTAGAGTGTCTTTTCCTAAATTTTTTACTCTAACTATAGGGGCACCGCAAGTAGGGTTTTGTCTTAAATAATCAAAGTGAGTTGATGGCGCAATAATGTCTTCAAGTGCGGCATCTAATTGTTTGCGATTGTCTTTATAATACAAGGCGTAGGTGCTAAGATCATAAACGGCACTGCCTCCAGTCGTATTACTGTAGGCTTCCATTTCTAAAGCAAATTCATGTTGATTGGTATCATTGATAGGAACATATAAGTCATGAGATTTTACAGGTGCGCCAGGACACCAATTGGCTCTGTCGTATATCCACGTACCAGCTTGTGGAAATAAGGAATTCATACCACAGTCTTCGCGCCAAACATATTCATTGCTCAAGGTTTTGCCATCTAATTTAACTATTCTTTTCTTGGCACAAAATTCAGCACAGTTTTCTTGTTGATCCATGCCATGCCCAGTTTGAATGATTTTAAAAGATACGGCATCTGCTCCTTTAGGCATAGTAAATATTTTAGGGGTAACAATGTTAGAAAATGGATTGTTAACATTGCCATAAGAAGCATTCACTCTGTGAAGCTTTTGTAAGCCAAGCGGTATTCTAGAAGGTTCACCGTGCACAGTTACATAATTCATAGTAACCGTCCAACCTCTATCGGTATTGCCTTCGTATCCAGAATGTTGATACACGATGTCAATTGAGTCATGAAGTAAGTAGGCAAAATCAGTTAGATCATAGTACCAACCGTGCTTCCAGTTCATCGAACTGTTCCAGTAAAAGCCATAGGGGGTAATGTAACGCGCAATTTCATAACGCACACTGTCTTTCACTACATAAATATGATTGGTGTAATCCCACTCGCCACATCTTAAGCCCGGGGCGCATCCAAATTCTAAATACATATAAACTTTTCTATAGTTTACAGAGTCTGCAGGAAAGCCTACTCTGGCAGGGTATTCAGTAACCCCAACGCTGGGATTGGTTTTGATCACAACTTTATTGTGAGACGTAATTTTAGTGCTATCAGCTGCATACAAGGAAATACTGCCCAAAAGGCTAAGGCATAACAAGTAAACAAATTTTTGATTCATAGGGTAGCAATTTACACCCTATTTAGAAGATTTCAAATTAGAAATTATTGAACTTCCCAAGATTTAGACCCTTTTAAAAGAGCATTGAAGTGCGCCGTTTTTTCAGCAGTTGGGCTGTGGCTCAATTGGGCTTGAACCAAGTCGTTGAGGGTTGCTTGTTCAGGTCTTACGTAAATCACACCCAAAGGAGTAGGGAATTCCGCTTGCTCAAAAAAGCGGCTTAATATATAAGCTTTTATCGGGTCGTTTTCATCATGAATCCACAACTCACTGTCGGCTTGATTAGTGAGGTCTATTAGTTCTGCCACACCATTGCGCAAGGCTATGCCTTGTTTGCCCTCATTGAATACTAATGGTTTGCCATGCTCAAGCAATAAAGTATTGCTAGCTTTTGTGCTTTTATCTGTCAATATTTCAAATGCCCCATCGTTAAAGACATTGCAATTTTGATAGATTTCTACCAAAGAACAACCTTTGTGGGCATGGGCTCTTTTGTAAATTTCTTGCTGGTGTTTAGGGTCTCTATCTATTGTTCTCGCTACAAAACTGGCATTGGCTCCTAGGGCTAAAGCTAATGGGTTAAAGGGTTGATCAACAGTCCCCATGGGCGATGATTTTGTTACCTTACCCAATTCGCTGGTGGGTGAAAATTGCCCTTTGGTTAAACCATAAATTTGGTTGTTGAACAGTAAAATATTGATATCAGGATTGCGCCTTAAGGTATGAATCAAATGATTGCCTCCTATGCTCAAGGCATCGCCATCACCAGTAATTACCCAAACGCTTAATTCTGGTCTGCTAACTTTTAAGCCAGTAGCAATGGCAGTGGCTCTTCCGTGTATGGAGTGCATGCCATAGGTGTTTAAATAATAAGGCAATCTTGAAGAACAGCCTATACCCGAAACAAACACCATGTCAGAACGCTTAACCCCCAAGTCAGGCAGCATTTTCTTTAAGCTGTTGAGTATGGCATAGTCTCCACAACCAGGGCACCATCTCACTTCTTGATCTGTTTCCAAATCTTTAGCAGTAAATACTTCTATGCTTTGCTCTGGGTTCATGCGTTTAAGATCTGTTTGATACTAGCCTTCAATTCTTGTACTTGAAAGGGTTGTCCTTGGATTTTATATCCTTTTGCATCTACAAAATATTGATCGCGAATAATTTTGATCAATTGTCCATTATTCATTTCTGCAACCATTACCACATCAAATGCTTTGATCAATTCAGCGATGTTTTTAGGCATGGGTTGGATGTAACTTAAATGCAATTGTGCAAGATCTAATCCTTCTGCATTGAGCTCAATGATTGCTTGGTGAATGCTACCATAAGTAGAGCCCCAACCAATCACCAAAGCTTTGCTATTGGTATTGCCTAAGGCCAATGTTTGTTCAGGAATATCATCTGCTACTTTGGCTACTTTTGCAGCTCTCATTTTGACCATGAATTCATGGTTAGCTGCATCGTAACTGATATTGCCCGTTTCGTGTTCTTTTTCCAAACCACCAATGCGGTGTTCTAAACCAGGTGAGCCTGGTAAGGCATGTTGTCTGGCAAAATTGGCTTGACGTTTATAGGGTAAATAGGTTTGATCGCTTGTGTTGCAAATAAATTGCGAATTGATACTTGGCATGTCTTCCAAGGCCTTAATGCGCCATGGTTCAGCACCGTTGGCAATAAAGCCATCGCTTAATAACATCACAGGAACAGTGTGCTCAAGTGCAATTTTTGCAGCCATGTATGCTTTGTCATAACAGTCTGATGGTGTGGCTGCGGCAATCACAACAATTGGGCTTTCGCCATTGCGACC
>JAURIG010000091.1 GCA_030832905.1 Bacteroidota bacterium | reverse complement strand
AAATTGAATCCGAATAATTTTTTCTGTCTCAGAACTGATCTTGAAAGCTTCACTGCTGCAATGGCCAAGTAAGGCTAAAAGATTGGACTTGGCATCGGTTAAAACATATTGTTGAGCGCGTTCTGTATGTGGAACTTTAAGGTCGGTTAATACATCACTGATCAATTTATGCCCTTGCATACCTAAGGGTTGAATTTTATCGCCTGCTTGCCAAGCCTTTATATTTAGCGGCCAGGTTACAGCTTTGTTGTCAAGGTATAAACTGCCGGGTTCAAATTGTGTCAACGCAGCCTTATCTATCGCATCTATTTGAATGTTATGACCATTGACGCTTGCTGTAAAAGGCAATGTGTTTACCTGTAATTCCTCAGATTTTTGAGTCGTTTGAGCCCTTAGCAACCAGCCATTGCGTTCTCTGATTAATTGCCAGTTCTCATGCATTAAAATTGAACCTGTTTGTAATGCATCGTTGCGGTCAAATGTTGGGAGTGAGCGATAATGAAATCCAAAAGGTTTCAATAAATAATACAAGAGCAAGGGCTTGTTTTGTATGGAGTCGAAATGCAGATCATCTATCCAGTAATCCTTGCCGCGTTTTTCAATGGGTTTGTCTTTTAACAAGTCATTGAATAATTGTTCGAATGCCCAAACACGTTCTGAGAAGCCTAACATTTTACTGCTAAATTCAGGATCAATCTGTGCTATAGCCGGACTAATATGGTGTCTAATGGCATTGCGTAAATACTCGTCTTTGCTGTTGCTTGAATCTGTTCTATGGACAAATTCAAACGCTTCTAAATAAGCATGAATTTGGTTCACTGTGGCAAATAACAATGGCCTTACAAGATGGCCTTGTTTGGGCAATATACCATGCATACCTGAAATTCCAGATTGACGCATTAATTGAATAAAAATCGTTTCAAGATGGTCATCAACATGGTGAGCGGTTAAAACATAGTCCAACTGAAGGGCTTGCATTAACTCAGAGAACCAATCGTAGCGCAATTGTCGGGCTGTTTCTTGAATGCCTTTACCTAAATGTTCGCAGGCAGCAAGTGTGTCAAATGCCTTTACATGGCATTTAATATTGTAGGTTTTACAAAGTGATTCAACAAAGGCTTGGTCTTGATCACTCTCTTCTGCTCTTAGTTGAAAATTACAATGAGCTGCTTCAAACAAATAGCCTGCTTGGCGCAATAAATGAAACAAAGCCACACTGTCTTTACCGCCACTGATGGCCAATAACAAGCTGTCTTTTTTAGAAAAAAGGCTTTTCTTGCTAATGAATTGTTCAAAGGCCTCAAGCATGGCATTAATTTTGACAAAGGTAAGAAATAGATTTTTATTGCGATTATTGCAGAAGTTTTGAAGCGTATTGTTAGCATATTGATAGTTGTGTTGTTTGCCACAAGTGTATTTGGGCAAGGCAAGGTTGAAATTGTTGGTGGCGAAAGAATGACCTTCAATCAATTGCGCAATCATTTGTACATTGTTCAAAATGTTGTAATCAAACACAATGGTGTAATCATTCAATGTGACAGCGCCATTCGCAAAATGGACGAGGGCATTATAGAAGGTTTTGGCCATATTTACATTTACCAACCTGATACCTTTACCCTCAGCGGAGGCGAAATTTTGGTTTACCACGAAGACAGCAAAGTGGCCACAGTAACTGGTAAATCCGTTCAGTTATCTGATCAAAAAATGACCTTGACTACCACTTCATTGAATTACAATACTCAAACGCAAACAGGCTTTTATAGCAATGGGGCAGATATTCTCAATGATGGCACCCAATTAAAAAGCAAAAAGGGTTTTTATTTTAGAAGAGGCAATCAGTTTTTTTTCAAAGACAATGTTCAATTAAAGCATCCTGATTACACCATGTACAGTGATACTTTACAATATTTTGCAGGCAATAGAACAGCCTTTTTTTATGGACCAACTAAAATCATTAGCAAAGAAAACACCATAGTATGTCAATATGGTTGGTACAATACCCAATCTCAAAATGCTCAATTTTCAAAGGGAGCCACACTGTATTCAGATTCCAGTGTATTGAGTGCAGATAGTTTATTGTACAACAATAAAACAGGCCAGGGAGAAGGCTTGGGCAATATACATTTGTACGATAGTGCAGAACACATCAATGTGTATGGTCAACATGGTAAGTATTTTCAAAAACAACAGCTCAGTATTATTTTTGGTACCCCAGTGGCCATGCAAGCACAAAATACAGATACCATGTGGTTATTGGCTGATACCTTTAAATTCCAGAACGATAGTGCTCACAAGACTTTAAAAGCCTATTACCATACTGCGATATATCAAAACGAATTCAAAGGCTTATGTGATTCATTGGTGTATGCGATGAAGGATTCTTCAATCCGATTAATTGGTTCGCCAATACTGTGGAATCAAAACAATCAAATTACAGGCGATACCATGATCATTGGTATTCAGAAACAAGCCATCAATGGCTTAAAGGTGATTGGCAATGCCTTTTTAGCCTCTGAGGTGAAGACCAATGCTTACAATCAAATTGCAGGCAAAACCATGGACAATCATTTCGAGAAGAATAAACTTAAATCAGTGTATGTGGCAGGCAATGCCATTAGTGTTTACTATATCCGCAATAACGAAACAGATACTGCAGAGTATACTGGCATTAACCGCGTAATGGGTCAAAGTATGCGCATTACTTTAGATTCTAATAAAGTGAGTGGCATAAAATTTTATCAGCAAGTGGAGGGTAAAATGTATCCGATTGCACAAATGCCGGAGTCAGAAAAGGTATTACCTGGTTTAAAATGGCAAATTCAAATGCAGCCTTCTAAGGCCAGTTTTGTGAGCCGATCAATAAGACAAGCGCCAGTCATCAAAACGGAAGTTAAAGCCACTAGCCCAAAAGCGACAGGTAAAAAACGCACTAAGTCAACAAGGTCTTGAGTATGGTTAAAATAATAAACACTGTAAAGATGATCAACAGTGTTTTACTCGGTATTTTTTGAGCAATCTTAATGCCTAAAGGAGAAGCAATTGACGCCGCCAAGACCATAGGTAATGCGATAGGCCAAAGTATATAGCCCGTTTGCAAGCCGTTATAGATGGCCTTTGTTGGCTCTAAAAGGGCATAATAACTCAACAATGGAAAGGCCAGTATAGGAATGACTGTTAACGATAAACCCGTTGCAAATTTTAAAGGCAATTTATTGATTTTGTTGAAATACGGAATCATGATAATGCCTCCTCCTAAACCTGTTAGAGCAGTTATGCATCCTGCGATTAAGCCTGCAGGAATAAATTGTTTTAAAGGCGGTATGATTACTGTTTGATTGCTTTGTTCTTCTGGTTTTTTGCCGCTCCACATTCGAATGCCGGTAAACACTAAAATCAAACTAAAAATCCATTTAAATACTTGAGGATTGTTGAGCCCAAGTTGTTTGATGGTATAAGACAAAATCAATGATGAAAAGACTGCAGACAAGCCAGTGGTTAATGCCGCTTTTAAATGCGTGTTTTTAAGCTTGATGTGTTTGATGCTTCCACTAATGCCCACTATAAAAACTACCAATAAACTATTGGCAATGACATAATCAACGCGTTCAGATACGATTGGATGTTTTGCGGCTATTTCTTGGAACAAGGGAACAAACACTATGCCGCCTCCAACCCCTAACAGCCCCGCCAATAAACCACCTGTAAAACCTAAGGCTACAATGGTGAGTAAGAATACTAAGCTGATTTGATCAAACATTATTTATTGCCTTTTAATAGGGTTTCCATTTGTTGGTATTGACCAAATAATTCAAGTGATTTGAGGATATCTGCATCGTATTTAAAATCGGTTAAGAAGTTGGCTTCATCATAGTAGTAACGCTTGGCAATTTCCAAATTAATAGCGGCAATGATTTTGTTCTTATGTACTTCTAACTCGTTGAGTTTTATGGTTTGTAGATCTTTGTTCAAAAGTTTGATGGCCGCCTCTGTTTGGGTACTGTAGGCCTCTTCGTTAAGCGATTTTTGGAACTGCTCTAATTGCCCATCAGAATTGCCCTTTAAAGCATGCATATTCTCTTTTACTAAGTCTTTGAATTGTTCGTATTCAGCGGTATTGATACTAAAGTCTTGAACTGCTCCAATTTGATCATGTGTGTTTCTGTATTGGTTGGCAAATTGATAAATCAAATGGCCTTTGATCAGTTGATTGAGTATGCTCGGATTGGTTTCTGTTTTAACTGTAAAGTCTGGTCTTACACCGCCGCCATCATAGACTGTTCTTCCATTTTTGGTTTTAAACGCTTTTCTAAGACTGTCTGGAATAGTAGTGGCTTTGCCGTTTTTGTCTTTTTTTCCGTAGTCTAATAATTGTATGCATCGGCCAGAAGGAATATAGTATTTGGCGATGGTAATTTTCATCTGATTGCGGTAGGCTAAAGGCAATACATTTTGCACCAAACCTTTGCCAAAAGTGTTGCGGCCAACAACAATGCCTCTGTCTAAATCTTGAATCGAACCACATACAATCTCACTGGCTGAAGCCGATCGCTCATTCACTAAAACGATTAAAGGGATTTTGGTATCAACAGGTGAATCAAGTGTTTTGTATTCTTTGAAAGCATCTTTAGAACGGCCTTTTGATACCACGACTAATTCATCCATAGGCACAAACAAGTTAACGATATTAACCGCTTCATGCAGCAAACCACCACCGTTGTCGCGCAAATCCAAAACAATATTCTGCGCACCTTTGGTTTTAAGTTGAATCAATGCTTGCTTGATTTCACCTGCACTGCCAATCATAAATTGATCGAGTTTGATGTAACCTGTTTGTGCATTGATCATTCCAAAATAGCTCACATTATTGATTTTTATTTCTTCTCTAATGACATCAAAAGCGATGGTTTTTCCCTGCCTATCGACAACTATGTTGACTTTTGATCCGGGCGCACCTTTTAGTTGATCGCCAAGGTCTTCGTCTGGTAAGCCTGCAAATTTTTTACCATTGACTTCAATGATTTTATCGCCAACTCTCATGCCTGATTTGTCAGCTGGCATGCCTTTAAACACCTCAGTAATGCAAGTGAAATTGTCTATTCTTTGACTTCTGCAACCTATGCCACCGTATTCACCTTTTTGTCTGAGTATGGCCTCTTCTGCTTGACTTTCATTGTAGTAGTTGGTGTAAGGATCTAGTGAAGCCAACATGGCATCAATGCCCTTCTTCATTAAATCGCCTGGGTTGACCTCATCAACATATTCTGAATTAACGGTCTTGTAGACAGCTCCAAAGAGCTCTAAATTCTTGCTGATTTCAAAATAGTCATCGGCTTGTTTAAAACCAACTGTAACGATAACAATTGCCGATAGCAAAACAAGTTTTGATTTGAGGGTCATACTCAACAAAATTAAGGATTTTTAAGGCACGCCAATCAAAAAATATGCACTTGTCAAAACCATTTATTTAGATTAGTTTCGGAACTTTAATTCTTATGGACTTTACAGCATTTAAAAATGCGCGCATATTGGTAACTGGTGGGGCAGGTTTTATCGGCAATAATTTGGTAAGACGATTATTAGCCAATCAAGTGTCTAACATTGTTATTATGGATAATCAGTCATCAGGTATGGCTGTGTTTTTACCAGATGATCCACGCATCACTTTTGTGGGTATGGACATCGATAAAATGGACAAACTCAATTTTGTGATCAATCAACATGAGTTTGATTATGTGTTCCATTTAGCAGCGCATTTTGCCAATCAGAATTCAGTAGATCATCCTTTCAGTGATATTCAAACCAATATTGTTGGTACAGTGAGTTTGTTAGAAATTTTAAAGTTTCACAAGAGCCTAAAAAAGTTTGTTTATGCTAGTAGTAGTTGCGTGTATGGCACTGCCGAAAAAATGAACGAAGAAGCCTATATCTATCCGTCTGAAACACCATACAGCATTAACAAATACACGGCAGAACTGTACACGCAGTACTATGCGCATTTGTTTCATGTGCCAACAGTTTCCATCAGAATTTTCAACACTTATGGCCCCTATGAAATGGCCGGAAAATACCGCAATGTGATTCCTAATTTTATTGAAAAAGCACTTAATGGCGAAGACTTAGTGATTACAGGAACAGGTAAAGAAACCCGTGATTTTACCTTCGTAGAAGACTTGGTAGATTTAATGCTAACAGCCGCTTTAAGCCCATCGCATGAGGGTGAAATTTTCAATGGCGGTACTGGTCAAAAAACCGAGATCAAAGCCATGGCAGAGATCATCAAATCAGTTACTGCTTCTAACTCTAATATTGTGTTTAAACCTGCCAGGAACTGGGACAAGGTTAAAGACAGAGTGAGCAATTTAACCCATTCTCAAGCAGTATTAAATTATCAACCTAAAGTGACTATTCAAGAGGGTCT
>JAURIG010000090.1 GCA_030832905.1 Bacteroidota bacterium | reverse complement strand
ACGTTGTAATAGGGTAAGTGAATGCGCCATTGCCCAAGGGCAACTGGTTGAGATTGTGCCACAGATGAGAGCGCAGCCAAGCAGATACAAGCCAAGCTCATCATCCTATATAACAGTGATTTTGTATCCTTCATAAACGCTAATGCCTTCTTAGGCAAAAATACGAAATGTCTGCACATTTTGTGTATATTCTTCTACATTGAAAATCCTTGAATTAAATGTACTTTTGCCCTAGTTTTTATTATGTGGGATAAAATAGCTTCAGCGATATTGAAATACAGAGTGTATTTCTTGATTGTGGTTCTCGGAATTACCGGGCTAATGGGTTGGTATGCCAGCAAAGTTGAATTGGCTTACAACATGCAAAAATTGGTGCCGAATTCAGATCCTGAGTACATCGATTATGAAAAGTTTAAAACTGAATTTGGAGACGATGGCAATAAGCTGATCATTGGCTTTCAATCGGATAAAATTTTCACGCCTGAATTTTACAATGATTTACATCAAACAGCTGAAAAGATAGACAGCATCAAAGGGATAATGGATGTGCTATCGGTGGCTAATTTGTATAATTTGACCCGCAATGACTCTTTGCAAAAGTTTGAAATCAAGCCTTTGGTAACGTCTAAAGTGGATGCCAAAACCCTTGACTCTTTAAAAACAGTGATTTTGGATATGAAGTTCTACAAGGACTTGATCTACAATCCAGATTCAAATGCTTCGTTGATGGTCATCAGCATTGAGAAATCCATTTTGGACAGTAAAGATAGAACGCCTTTGATTGATGCCATCACTAAGGAAGCTGATGCATTCAGTCAAAGACAACATATAAAATTGCATTACAGTGGTTTGCCTTATGTTAGACATACATTGTCTACAAAAGTGAAAGATGAGTTAGGGTTCTTTACCCTCTTGGCCTTAGCGGTAACAGCTGTCTTATTGTTGATCTTCTTTAGAAGTATTTCCAATATTTTAATCCCATTGTTCATTGTGTTTGTTGCGGTGGTTTGGAGTGTTGGTTGGTTGGGGATCTTTCAATACAAAGTGACCTTGTTGACTGGTTTAATTCCAGCCATTATGATTGTGATAGGTATTCCTAATTGTATTTACCTATTGCACAAATACCACGACGAGTATACCAAGCACCAAGATAAATTCAAGGCCTTGCAAATGGTTGTTTCAAAAGTGGGTATTGCAACAGTATTAACCAATGCGACTACAGCAATAGGCTTTGGGGTATTTTATTTTACTGATACCTTGCCTTTGGAGCAATTTGGTGTGGTAGCTTTTTTAAGCGTCTTTTCGGTGTTTGTGATTTCCTTGACCTTGATCCCTATTTTGTTTAGTTTCTTAAAAGCACCAAGCCTAAAACAAACCAAACACTTAGAAAGCAAATTCATGTTGAGGGTTGTTGACTGGATTCACCATATGGTGTTTAACCGCCCTAAGCGCATTTATTATTTCGCTTTAATGCTGGTAGCTGTATCAGTTTACGGAATTTTTAAATTAACACCATTGGTGTACATGGTGGATGATATTCGCAAAGAAGACCCATTGTACAAAGACCTCATGTTTATTCAAAACAATTTCAAGGGGGTTATGCCATTTGAAATCGTAATTGATACCAGAGAGAAAGATGGATTGAAAGACCCAATTACCCTTCAAAAAATATACAAGCTTCAACGCAAGTTAGAAAACCAAGCAGATTTTTCAAGGGCCATGTCTATTGTTGAAATCATTAATTATGCCAACCAATCATGGCACTATGGAGATGCCCATTATTACCGTTTGCCTAACAATTTAGACTTAGCAGAAATTGCCAATTACATTCCACAAGGCCGCAACGATAAAAGCATGCTCAATACCCTGGTGGACAAAGATTTCAGAAAGGCAAGGATCAGTATTCAAATGCGCGATGTGGGTTCTATCAAAATGGAAACCATTGCGCAAGATGTTAGAGGGATAGTGAAAGAAGTTTTTCCTGATGCCGATTACGATGTGAAAGTGACGGGTACTTCTATTATTTTCTTGAAGGGCAATAAGTACTTAGTAACCAGTTTGGTGCAGAGCGTTATTTTGGCCTTCATCATCATTGCATTCTTAATGGGCATGTTGTTTACCTCATTTAAAATGATCTTAGTGTCTTTGATTCCTAATACCATTCCACTCATTATTACTTGTGGGTTAATGGGGCATTTTGGTATTCCATTAAAGCCTTCCACCATTTTGGTATACAGTATTGCCTTTGGTATAGCAGTCGATGATACCATTCACTTTTTAACGAAATTTAGGCATGAACTTAAGCACCATGCCAATAGGTCAATACAACAAATTCTATCAGTTACCATCAAAGAAATGAGTATGAGTATGATTTATACTTCAATTGTTTTGTTTTTTGGTTTCATCATTTTCACCTTCTCAAATTTCCAAGGAACTGTTGCTTTGGGCGCATTAACAGCCATCACTTTATTGGTGGCTATGTTTAGTAATTTGTTTGTGTTGCCAGCTTTGATAAAGAGTTTTGAAAAGAGTTTGAATGCCAAATTAGAATTGGATGAAGTAGTACTTGAGGCAGATGAATTTGAAGAATAATATGGAAAACAAAAACAATCGATTTAGAAATTCAGAAATAGAATTCTTAAAAGGCCCACAATCAAGGTTTAAAGAATTCTTATTCAGTATAAAAGTATTAATAGAGTTCATTAGAGGGTTCAGGGTTTTGCATTTCGTTGGCCCTTGCATCACCATTTTTGGGTCAGCTCGTTTCAAAGAAGATCATCCGCATTACCAAAATGCTAGAGGTTTAGCGGCATTGATTGCCCGCAAAGGCTTTACCATTATGACTGGAGGAGGCCCGGGGATTATGGAGGCGGCTAATAGAGGCGCAACAGAAGTGGGAGGGAAGTCTGTAGGTTGTAATATCGTTTTGCCTTTTGAGCAAAATCCCAATCCTTATTTACAGAAATACACCAATATTAGATACTTCTTTGTGAGAAAGGTCTTGTTGTTGAAATATTCTTATGGTCTTGTGGCTATGCCTGGCGGCTATGGCACCATGGATGAATTGTTTGAAGTTTTGACTTTGATACAAACCACCATGATCAAGAAATACCCTGTAGTTGTTTTTGGTAGAGAGTACCATCAAAAATTATTAGCCTATATTGATGAAATGTGTGAAGTTGGTACCATCAGTCCTGAAGATAAACACTTATTTTTAGTGACAGACAACATTCAAGAAGCCTACGAATTTATTGTCAATAATTCTATAGAGCCTTTTGGTCTAAGACCTCAAAAGAAAAACAAATGGTTAGGTGAAAAATAATACAAACACTATGAGCACATCAAAAAAACCTTCAGAGTCATTTACCGTTATGAATGAAATCGTGTTGCCAAATGACACCAACACATTGAACAATTTAATGGGCGGAAGATTATTGCATTGGATGGATATTGTAGCTGCGATTGCGGCTCAAAAACACAGTAATAATATTGTGGTGACAGCCAGTGTTGATGGTGTGTCTTTCAAAGAAGCCATTCGTTTAGGCGATGTGGTTACACTTCAGGCCTATGTTACCCGATCGTTTAATTCCAGTATGGAAGTATACATTGAAGTGTTCGCACAGAACATTCCAAGAAACGAACAATACAAATGCAACGATGCTTACTATACATTTGTAGCTATAGATTCAAGAAACAGACCTATTCCAGTGCCTACTTTAGAGCCAGAAACAGAGGATGAAAAACTCAAATACGAGGGCGCATTAAGACGTCGCCAAATCCGTTTGGTAATGGCAGGTAAGCTGGATAAAGATCAAGCTACAGAGTTGAAAGCGTATTTGAACGAATAAGTCAATTATTGCCAAGCGCAAATGATGCCACCCATAAGCATCATGCTGATCATCCAATACACACTATGAATGGCGATGTATTTTTTGCTTCTGTTTTCAAACAATGCTTGTGTGCCAATGATGGGCCAGGCAAAGAACACGCCGCATAATAAGCCATGTAAGGCACCATGCTTGAAGGTTCTGAATAAATCTTTGTAGGCTATTGATTTGCCGTTCACCAATAATTCTATTTTAGCACCTTTAGCTTCAGGCATGCCCTCCAATAAAGAGCCTAAGCTCATTTGGTGGATCACCATAGGATTCAACATAAAGGCAATCATAAACGCGAAAATCAAGGCGCTCAAAAGCAACTTGAGCATATTGGGTTTTTGGTTTTGAATGGTTTCTAAATCTACACCAATCTCTTTCATCCAAATACCTCCAAATACTTTAGGGTTGTACCAAATGAAACCCAAAACAAGCGGCACTAGGGCGGCTACTAAAATCGCAACAATATTCATGTTTGCAAATGAACTAAAATATCGTCAAAAAATCAATGGATGATTCTCAATACCCCATGGGCTTTTTCTTTTTGGCCACAAGCTTCCATTTCAATAAAGAAATAATAAACGCCATCAGGAAACTGCCCACCATCCCAAGCTTGGTCATAGGCTTTAAATACTTCTATACCCCAACGGTCAAAAATTTGCAAGTGGTAATGATAAGGCGGGTGTAGTTCAGGAAACACATCGTTGGTTTGATCCCCATTGGGTGTAAACACATTGACAGGTTTTAACCAGGCTTTGCCTTTCCAATCACTAATAACTACAGTGTCTGCAAATGGGCAACCATTGCTTTTAATGCCCTTTGCTAGGTATTTGCCAGAGCGGTTAATGTTTAAAATGCTATCAGTAAAGGGGAGTGGTATAGGATTAGGCAGCCTGTACCAACGGATTGAATCTGTTGAGCCACTCAAGGTTAATTGGCCCTTGAAGAGATTGCTATCCAACAAACAAACAAGCGTGTCAGCCAGTAAATCAATTTTTAAATCATCTGAAGTAATGTTTATGCTGTCATTGGTATTACAATTGCCCAAAGTCACTTTTAACCAATACCGGCCAGGCGCATTGATTTTGAGTATGCTGTCTTTACTGCCATCGCTCCAAAGGTACTGTGCGTTTTTGTAGAAGGTGTCTGGTTGTATGGTTTGTAGGCCTTGTCCGCAATAGAAAATAGCTTTAGGCAAAGAGAAATAGATGCGGTCTAAAACGGTGATCCAATTTTCAAATGAATCAGCGCAATTACTGTTTGATGCAATGAGTTTGACTTTGTAGGTGCCTGGGGCTTTGTATTTATAGTAGCCAATTTTATTGTTAGAGGTATCTGATTGGATAGAACTGTCTCCAAAGTCCCAATGGTAAGCCGTGGCATTTTGACTGTAATTGGTAAAAAAGACTTCACGGTTGCAGTTCACATTAGGCGCCATGTAAGCAGAGGTGGTTTCAAAAACACAATCTTGAATATTGAATTGGTAGTCGCGTCTAGTTGCACCAATATAAACACCCTTTCGAAATTCCTTTACCAATATGCCAACGACATATTGCCCGGGAATTGTTGGCGTTAATCTTAATTGCCCAGTTTTGTTGTTTAAAAAAATACTAGGAGAGCTTGGAACAGGATTAAGCATGCTAAATCCTGTATTATAGGTAACTAAATTGAATGGAGGAATATCATAAGCAGAGCAATCAGGTCTTGGATTGCCTGAATTGGCGCCATTATATGGTTGGAAAAATTCATAGACCAAGCTGTCGCCATTGGCATCTGTTGCACTGTGGTCAAATACTAATGGTGTGTTGGTGCAAAGAAAATTAGGCGGTAAGTTTTTAAATGCCGGACTAGAATTAAAGCCAATGCCTGTTGTGTCATTGATATGGGTCCATATATTTTCGCCTAAGCTTAATGGGTTGTATAGGTTGTTGATGGTAGAATTTCTACAACACCTCTGAAAACTCAAGTAGTAGCCACCTTTAATTGGCGGTAAAGTGAAAGTGGTATTGTATTCATAGGCATCAACACAGGCATTAGGGGCTATTTTGATGCAATTATAATTGGTCTTGGATACACGAGTCGGATTGCCTCTAATTACACTTTGACATAAATTGCCAAGTAGTTTATTAGAGTCGCCTTCAAAAACAGAAATGTTGGCGTACAGATCTTGAGCAATGGCGCTGGTGCTGCCGTTAAAGCAGTCAATGTACAACAGCAATTTAACAGCGTATTGATTGTTGCCTTTGTAACTGTATGTCATTTCGCCCCCTACAATATGGGTAGCCCATGAGGTGGAATAAAACAGTAAGCAGAATCCTATGGCAACTTGCTTGAACACTTAGTGCAAGTTAAGTCAAATAATGCAATTATTGAAAACAATTTGAACGCTTAGCTTTTATGAGCTCCCAGGCATAGTCTGCTTGGTGTTGTAACATGCTCAAACCATTACAGGCTTGTGCGCCATGATCCAAACATTTTTGCATACTGGGGGTAATGCCATGGTAATTTAAATCAAAGAAATGCTGCTGAGGTCCAAGTTCATCATAGGGCAAAGGCAAGGCCTCCCATTGACTCGGTAAACCATAAGGCGTACAGTTAATGATCAAAT
>JAURIG010000008.1 GCA_030832905.1 Bacteroidota bacterium | reverse complement strand
CTAATTCATCAATGGTATTGCCACCTACATAAAACACTTTTGCTAGACTTCCATTTTCATAAATTTCAACCTTGGTGCCATTTAAGGCAATGTCTTTCTTTACAAACACCAATTCATTCTTTGAAACAGGTCTTTTAACCCTTATTTTCTTGAGGCCATCCATCAATATTTCTAATTGATAAGGGCTGGCTTTGAAGCTGTCATTCACAGTCCAATCTTTATCTGACACTTTTTTGAGTATCACATACTGTCGCGTGTATTTATTGCTTAGAAAAATCTTGTCAATTTTCTCAGTTTGTTTGAATTCAAATGAACTTTCGTTGTTGTTTAGTGTGCTTACTTTACTGCGATTCAGTATGTAAAACACAACCAAAACAATCACAATGATTGACAGTAATACTTTTGAACGTTTGTTCATTTTAGTTTCTTAAATGAAAGATTAGCGGCTGTAATTTGGTGCTTCTTTAGTGATTTTGATATCGTGCGGATGGCTCTCTTTGATACCTGCATTACTAATTCTTACAAATTGCGCTTGTTGTAAATCGCTAATGCTTGCTGCACCGCAATAACCCATACCAGCTCTGAGGCCGCCAACGTATTGATACAATACTTCGCTGACTTTACCTTTGAATGGCACAGTTCCAACAATACCTTCAGGCACCAATTTAGAAATTTCTTCTTCAGCATCTTGGAAATAGCGGTCTTTGCTACCATCTTTCATGGCTTCTATACTGCCCATGCCTCGGTATGATTTCACCATACGGCCTTCATATATGTTGGTTTCTCCTGGACTTTCTTCAGTGCCTGCAAATAAACTACCTGCCATAATGGTACTGGCTCCAGCAACTATAGCTTTCACTAAATCTCCACTGTATCTGATACCACCATCAGCAATGATTGGCACACCGGTGCCTTGAATAGCGGCAGCGGCGTCCATAATGGCTGATAATTGCGGCACCCCAATACCAGCAATGATTCTGGTGGTGCAAATACTACCTGGTCCAACACCCACTTTAACGGCGTCAGCACCTGCAGCCACTAAGGCTTTTGCAGCGTCTCCTGTAGCAACATTACCAACGATTACGTCAAGTTTAGGGAAAGCTTTTTTAATGCGTTTTAACTCTTGAATAACCCCTTTTGAATGGCCATGAGCTGTGTCAAGTGTAATAACATCCACTTCGGCATCTACTAAGGCTTTAACGCGCTCTAAAGTATCAGAAGTGATGCCAACAGCTGCGCCAACTAACAATCTACCAAAACTGTCTTTACATGCTTTAGGGTGACTTTTTAGTTTTTGAATGTCTTTATAGGTAATTAAACCTACCAATAAGCCTTTTTTATTGACAATAGGTAATTTCTCAATTTTGTGTTTTTGTAATATGGCTTCTGCTTGTAACAAATCAGTGCCAACCTCACTTGTAATCAAATTGCGTTTGGTCATAACGTCTTTGATTTTTTTGCTTAAGTTTTTTTCGAATCTTAAGTCGCGGTTGGTGATTATACCTGTAAGCTGGTTTTTGGCATCAATGATAGGAATACCACCAATATGGTGTTCCTTCATGAGTTTCAATGCATCCTTTAAGGTGCTTTCGCCTGTAAGGGTAATGGGGTGTTGTATCATGCCGCTTTCGCTGCGCTTTACTTTAACCACTTCTTTGGCTTGCTGAGCAATGCTCATGTTTTTATGAATGATACCGATACCACCTTCGCGCGCCATTGCAATGGCCATGTTGCTTCCGGTAACAGTATCCATTGCAGCAGAAATAATAGGAATATTGATGCTGATGTTTTTAGTCAATTGAGTTTTAGTGACAACATCTCTAGGCAAGATTTCACTGTAACGAGGCAATACAAGGACATCGTCGAAAGTCAGACTGTCGCCTTTGATTTTTTGACTGAAATTGATTTGGGGTGTTTTTGGCTTAGCCATGCAAATAATAGATTGGTTATTTGCGGTGCAAACTTACGCCATAAGGACTTAACTTCCAAGTTTATTTTGAATAGGCTTCAGTCTCAAGTCTAATAATACTTGTTTTTAGTCGATGATATATCCCTACATCAGCCAATATTTAAGTGCTGCTTGTGATTTATAGGATAAGGTTTAACTTTGCCCTTGTAATGAATATCATTAAACAAATTCCAAATGCCTTTACGCTGGGCAACTTGACTTGCGGGGTATTGGCCATTCATTGTATTCAAAAAGAGGCCTATGAAGTGGCTGTTGGCCTGGTGTTTTTAGCAGCAGTATTGGATTTTTTTGATGGATTTTTAGCACGTTTATTAAAGGCAGATGGCCCTTTGGGTAAAGAATTAGACTCACTGGCAGACCTTGTGACTTTTGGTGTAGCGCCAAGTTTTATGCTGTATGCCTTGTCTCACCAAATCCATACTTGGCACCGATTTGCCTTTATCGCTTTAGCTGTTTTTTCAGCTTATAGATTGGCCAAATTCAATATCGATACCAGGCAATCTCAATCCTTTATTGGTGTGCCAACGCCAATCACTGGGATTATGGTCATGAGCTGGGCCATGGTTGATCAAGACAACATAAGCCGTTTGATTTTTGACTCAAGTATAGGATTTGTGTTGTTTTGTGCACTGATCTCTTATTTGTTGGTGAGCGAAATTCCTTTGCCCTCATTAAAATTAAAAAAAGGTCCTATAAAGCAATACAGTCAGCATCTGTTTTTATTAGGGGTTGGCTTTGTATCCATGTTTGTATTCGGATGGTTATGTATTCCCATCTTTTACACACTGTATGTTTTGTCATCTATTCTGATTAATTTTGCTACAAAAAAGACAACATGAAATTTTCTGTAGAAATAGAAGTAATGCCTCGTAAAGAGTTGCTTGATCCTCAAGGCAAAACCGTTACAACTGGTTTGCACAACATCGGTTTTACTGGCATTGACAATGTTAGAGTAGGCAAGCATATCAGCTATGTTAGCAATGCTGATTCTGAGGAAATCGCTCATAAAGAAGCCGAAGAGGCTTGCAAAAAATTATTGGCAAACTTAGTTATGGAAAGTTATGCCATTAAGGTGACTGCATTGAATTAAGCATGTACGATTTAGCCATTATCGGCGGTGGTGCGGCTGGTTTTTTTACAGCCATAAATGTTAAACGTAAGCATCCTACTTGGAAGCTTGCTATTTTTGAGAAAAGTCAAACATTTTTAGGAAAAGTGGCCATCAGTGGTGGTGGTCGATGCAACGTTACCCATGCTTGTTTTGATCCACAAGTTTTATGTCAATATTATCCGAGAGGTAAAAAAGAATTGCGTTCTGTGTTCGAACGCTTTGGCCCAAAGGAAACTATTGCTTGGTTTAAACACTATGGCATTGCGATCAAACAAGAGTCTGATGGCAGAATGTTTCCTGAGTCAAATACCTCGGAAACCATAGTCGATTGTTTTTTAGATGCCTGTGATGAACTTGACATTGAGTTATACAAAGGCATGGCGCTCCAGTCTATTGAAGCTGGCGCAAGCTACACTTTACTATTTCAAAACGCAAAAGTGAAGGCTAAAAATGTGGCCATTACGGCTGGCAGTAGTCAAAGTATTTGGCAAATGCTTCAAACTTTAGGGCATACAATTGTAGCACCAGTGCCCTCCTTGTTTACCTTCAATATCAAAGACCCATTTGTTGAAGACTTAATGGGCGTGAGCGTTCCTAAGGCTCAAGTTAAGTTGGATTTACCCGCTGAGCTCCTCAAATCGAGTGGGCTAAAAGCGGTTGATATTACGCAAAGTGGTCCGTTATTGGTAACCCACTGGGGCTTAAGTGGTCCTGCCATTTTGAAATTGTCTGCGGTAGCAGCAAGAGCCTTGCACGATTGTCAATACCAATTCAAAATAAAAGTGAATTTATGCGGACTCAATCAAGAAGATTGTTTGGCAGTATTATTAAACATCAAATCCGAACAAAGTAAGAAGCTAATGGTTAACACCCCATTTTTTGAGATCCCTAACAGATGGTGGCAAAGAATAGTGCAATTGTGTATAGACAATACCCAAATGACTTGGGCGGATTGCAATAAAAAAACCTTACAAAGCTTAGCTCAGAAATTATCAGATTACAGCTTGGAGGTTAAAGGTAAAAGCACTTTTAAAGATGAATTTGTAACCGCAGGTGGTGTGGACTTGAAAGACATTCAATTCAAGACCATGGAAAGTAAACTTTTGCCTCGAATGTATTTTGCGGGAGAGGTGATCAATGTTGATGCGCTTACAGGAGGCTTTAATTTTCAGGCCGCTTGGAGCGAGTCATGGATCATTGCGCAATCAATCTAGTTTTAATTTACCAATTGTTTTATCGAGGTTAAGTCTCAAATAGGCAGAATAACTGTATTGAAAACGACCGTATTCTTTGTCGTAAAAAGGTTCTAATCTTAAGTCTAAAAACAAGCCTCTATTGATGGCTTGAGTATACATAATACGAGACATTACCATGTGTCTGACTTGTCTGTGTTCATATACATTGTAAAAATCGTAATTGTTGTAAATTAAAGTGCCTACTGGGGATTGGTACTCTCTGCCGGCCCAATAATGCAACATGTATTCAAATCCTTTTTTCTTGAATGATAATGTATGCCAAGTGGCATTGCCATTCTTATAAGGTTGGGTGATACTAGGAGAAAAATCTTCTGCATGTAACCAATAGTGTTCTGTTCGGATGCGCCATTGACCATTGCCTTGTATGGTCCACTTTAAACCCAGTGCGGTATTTAAACGCGAATAAATGCGATTTGGATTATTGTTCAATTGCCCACCTCTATGGGCTAATGTACCTTGAAATGGCCAAATTAATTCATGGCGATTGGTTTTGATCAGTCGTTTTTCAGCTAATGCGCCCATGGTAAAACGCTCTTGATTATTGGTTGTTCTGTAGGTTGGCTCGTTCCAAACCACAAAGTTGTTGAACTTGAACTTTTCAGAGGTGTAAATACCCTGCATGCCATTTTCAATTCGATTGGTAACAGCTCTGTCTATGTTGTACATAGGTTCAATAAAGCCATAGTTCGTTGTGCCTTGCAAGCATCCAAAATTATAACGCCATTTGTGTTTGAATATAGATACGCTTAATACGGGTTGAACTGCTACAAAATTGGTGCTACCAAAATCTTGTCGGGTCTGCAAACCAGCCTTTACCAGAACATTGTTATAGGGTTGGTAACTTACATGTGATTGAAACATTGCGCCAAAAAGGGTTTGCCCTTTTTCAATCATATCAAAGTACTCAGTATTGCGATAGTAATTCAATAATTCGACATGTAAACGCAGGGTTTGCGTATCATTTGGCCTGATTTGATCTTTCTGATTAAATACAGCATTTTCAAGTTGTGCAAAGGCCAATTGCCAGAAGCAGCATACAATAAGCGCACAGAATAGTCGTTGTTTCATTAATGTATTCGTTTTCAAATTTAAGATTTTGGAACGATTATTGAATTTTGAATTTTAAAAATACAATGTATGTTAAACTCTAGACGTTCCAATCATTTGCTTTTTAAAGCTGGTTTATTGCTTTTAGGTGTTGGCTGTATCATGGCGTTTTCATTTCCGACCCCTCAGTCTACTAATGCAGATGTGTTCAAGTACCGCAAAGTAAACATTACGTCTTTTACCCATGGCGAAAAATTAGAGTTTAGAGTGCATTATGGGTTGATTAATGCTGCCAATATTGTTTTTGAAGTCACTCCAACTGCGGTTGAAAAACAAGAACGCAATTGCTATAACATCAAAGCAGAAGGCAAAACCTTAAAGTCATTTGATTGGGCTTTTAAAGTGCGCGACAAATTTGAAACCTTTGTTGATAAAGAATGGTTAGCGCCTGTTACATACACTAAGTCTGTGCAAGAAGATAAATACCTGGATAATGACTTGGTCAATTTCAAACACAACAAAAAGAAATTGTATGGGGTTAAAGGTGTTTTAGATATGCCGGAATACACCCACGATGTGATTTCAGCGATTTATTATGTTAGAAATTTAGATTTTTCTAAGTCTAAAGTGGGCGATAAGTTTCCATTAGATGTTTACCTCGATAACCAGATTTACAATCTAGGATTTAAATACGATGGCAAAGAAACACTTGACACAGACATTGGAAAGGTTAAATGTATTAAGTTGGTGCCAACTTTGGTGGTTGATAGAGTCTTTAAAGACAAAGACGATATGACTGTTTGGATCAGTGACGACGACAACCACATTCCAGTAAGGGTTAAAGCCAAAATCATGGTTGGCTCAATTAAGGTGGATATTACCAAATACTCTGGCCTTAAAAACGAATTCAAAGCCTTGGTAAAGTAAGGTTAGTGAATGGTGAAGTGAGTACCTTCCTTGCTGTCTTTGAGCTCTATACCAATCTCTGATAATTGGATTCTAATTTGATCAGACAACGCGTAATTTTTTTGAGCTTTAGCTTCTTGTCTTAACTGAATCAGCATTTGAATTAAATCAGTTGTTTTTTCTGAGCTTTGTGACGGATTGGCTTCAAGACCTAAAATATCTGAAAGGAATAGGCTGTAGGCAGATTTCAAGCTGTTAAGGTCCGCCTCAGTTAATGTGGCTTTATCAGCAGCCAATAAATTGATTTGATTCAATAACTCAAACAATGCAGCAATCAATATCGGCGTATTCAAATCTTCATTAAGCGCTTCATAACAAGCCTCAACAAGCGGTTTCACTTCAAAACTAGAACGGTCAGAAGGCTTTAAGCGCGCTGCCGTTTGAACCCCTTCTAGCAATCTGCTTAGACCTTTCTCTGAAGCTTGTAAAGCGGCATTGCTAAAATCTAAAGTACCTCTGTAATGTGCTTGAAGGATAAAAAACTTCAAAGTCATTGGGCTATATGCCTTTTCTAGCAATGGGTTTTTACCGCTAAAGAATTCATCTATTGAGATGCCATTATTCAAAGATTTGGCCATTTTTTGACCATTCACTGTAATCATGTTGTGGTGCATCCAATAATTGGCTGGTTGATGTCCGCTGCATGCCATAGATTGTGCCACTTCAGATTCATGGTGTGGAAACAATAGGTCCATGCCACCACCGTGGATGTCAAAGGTTTCGCCAAGGTATTTTTTACTCATGGCAGAACATTCAATGTGCCAACCTGGAAATCCCTTTCCCCATGGGCTATTCCACTGCATAATGTGCTCAGCACTGGCTTTTTTCCACAAGGCAAAATCATTAGGGTTGCGCTTTTCTTCTTGGCCTTCCAAAGTTCTGGCTTCATTGCCCGCACCAGCAATGAGGTCTTCAAGCACTCTGCCAGATAGTTTACCGTAGTCGTGTTTTTGGCTGTAAGCCTTTACATCAAAGTATACTGAACCATTGGCTTCATAAGCAAAGCCATTTTGGATGATCTCTTGAATCATTTCAATTTGCTCAATGATATGACCACTAGCACGAGGCTCTATAGATGCTGGTTTAATTTGCATAGCATGCAACATATTGTGATAAGCATCAGTGTAAAATTGAGCTATTTCCATTGGCTCGAGTTGTTCTAATCTGGCTTTTTTAGCAATTTTATCTTCTCCTGAATCGGCATCATTTACCAAGTGCCCAACATCTGTTATGTTTCTGACGAATCTGACCTGATAACCAAGGTGTTTAAGATAGCGGTGTAATACATCGAAAATCACTGGGCCTCTAGCATGTCCTAAATGCGGGTTGCCATAAACTGTCGGACCGCAAACATAGATGCCTACAAAAGGAGGGTTCTTCGCCTTGAATTCAAGGGTTTCGCGCTTATAGGTGTCGTATAATTTGAGGCTTGACATGACTTTATTTTAGTTGCAAAACTAATACAAAAAAATCCTATTTTTGTATGCTTAAGAAATTTATGACCTATTATATGAAACGAATTGTTTTGCTCGCATTGGTATTACAATGCAGCATGCTGTTAATGGCCAAGCAGAATAACTCTGACACTGCATTATTCACCTTTGGTAATAAGCAAGTAACTATTCAAGAATTTTACAAAGGATTTATGAAGAACAAACACAAAGACTCTTCAATCAAAGCTGCTGAGTTGGATGAGTATTTGGAGTTGTACAAGAAATTTAAACTCAAGGTTCAAGATGCTTATGATCAAGAATTGGATAAAACAGAAGAATTCAAAGCAGAATTAGGCACTTACCGCAAGCAAATCGCTAAACCTTATTTGACGGACAAAGTCGTGAATGAGCAATTGGTGAACGAAGCTTATGAGCGCATGAAATATGAAGTGAAAGCCAGCCACATATTGGTGTTTGCTCGTCCGGATGCCGCTCCAGCTGATACCTTGAAAGCTTATAACAAACTATTGGGCATTAAAAAAGAAATTGAAAGCGGTAGCATTAGTTTCGACAATGCTGCAGTGAAATACAGCGACGATCCATCTGCTGCTGATAACCAGGGCAACTTGGGCTATTTCACAGCCTTCCAAATGATTTATGAATTTGAAAACTACGCCTACAATACCCCAGTGGGCAAGGTGTCTCAAGTATTCAGAACGGAGTTTGGTTACCACATCGTAAAAGTTAACGATAAACGTTTATCTCAAGGTGATGTTACCATTCGTCAAATCAGAATTGATCTTAACCCTAACCCAAGTCAAGAAGAGGTCTTAGAGGCTGAGGCTAAAATCAATGAAGTATACAAAAAGTTACAAGCTGGCGAAAAATTCGTCAACTTAGTTCAACAATACTCAGAAGATGCTCAGAGTGTTCTAAAGAATGGTGAGTTACCGCCATTTGCCATGACCAGTGTGCGTTACCCAGAGAATTTTAAAAATACAGCCTTCAGTTTAAAAGCCGATGGTGACTATGCTCAACCGATTCAAACTGCAACTGGTTTCCATATCATTCAACGCATTGCATTGAAACCGATTGAAGACCTTTCAAAAATGCGCAGCACCATTTTGACTAAGATTGGTCGCGATAGCAGACAGTACCGCAATACCTTGGCAGTATTTGAAAGAGCTAAGAAATACTACGCCTTCAAAGAGAATAAGAAATATGGCAAAGTGATTAACAAAGCCATTGATACTTCATTGTTGTATGGTGAGTTTCATCCTAGCCAAGAGCAACTAAATGCTAAACCATTTGCTGCAGTATTGTTTAACTTAAGCAAAGTGAACAAAGCCTACACAGTTAAAGATTTTGCCAATTGGGTGGTTGAAATTCAAAAGCCAAGCAGTTCAAAAGCCTTGGCCAGCTTATTAGACCAATACTATCAAGCTTATCGTTTACAAACGGTGATGGATTACTACGAAAACGATTTAGAAAACATTAATGATACTTTTGCCGCGCTTTACAAAGAGTATAAAGAGGGTATTTTATTGTTCTCATTAACCGATAAAAAGGTTTGGAGCAAAAGCGTTGAAGACACAGCAGGATTAAGACAATTCTTTAGCCAACAAGCTCAAAAATACATGTTCAAAGAACGTTATGAAGCTACCATCTACAGATGTGCTAACAAGACCATAGCAGAAACGGTTAAGAAAGATTTGTTGAAAGGCATTACTTCAGATTCAAGTATGCGCAAATTGAATAAAGCCAATCCTTTGAACGTGTCAAATCCAATGACAGGTAAATACGAACAAGGCAATAATCAATATGCCAACATGATCTTTACCTCTAGTGTTCATGTACCTACCATACAAACGCTTAATCAGAACAACAAATATTTATTGTTTGAAGATCCAAAATCTGCAAGTGCCTATGTGCTCATCGTAGTGCATCAATACTTGCCTGCTGGTTTAAAATCATTGAACGATGCCAGAGGCAGTGTTATGAGTGATTATCAAACCTTCCTTGAGAGAGAGTGGGTAAACACCTTAATGAACAAATACCCAATTCAGGTTGATCAACAAGTGTTTTCTGCCTTGAAAGCCAGAATGGTAAGACCATAATCCATTGAGAGCGCTCGTTTTATATTGTGTTTTAGCCTCAACTTTCTTTGCTTGTAAACAGCAAGGCAAACAAGCTAATAGCGCTGAGGTTGTAGCTGAATACAATGGTAAACAATTGCTCAAGTCTGAATTGCCTCAGGAATTAACCGCAATTAAAACTGCTGATAGTTCAGCCCTGTTGAATGCTTACATTCAAAAATGGATAGAACGCGAAGTGATTTTAGAGGCTGCTGAAGCTACCCTATCGGAAGAGCAAAAAAATAAAGACCAGTTGATAGAGGAGTACAAAAACACGCTATTGATTTATGATTACCAGCAGGCCTTAATCAAGCAAAAGCTTGACACAGGCGTTTCAGAGCAAGCCATTTCTGATTACTACAATCAAAACAATACAATTTTTCAATTGAAGAAGAATATTGTTAAAATCAGATATGTAAAGATCGACAAGAAAAAAGCGGACTTAAACAAACTCAAAAAGTGGATGCAAAATCCTTCTCCAGAGAATGATCAGCTTCTTCAAACCTATGCCGAAAAACAAGCTGAAAACTTCTCGATTGATAGCAACTGGCTATACCTTGATGACATCGTTAAAGAAATCCCGCTTGATGAAAACTACAATCAGCAAAGGTTTTTACACAACAATAAATTCATTAGCTTGGAGGAAAACGGTATGTTGTATTTACTTTACATAACTGATTTTAGAATTAAAGATGCTTTGTCGCCAATTGAATTTGAGAAAGATAAAATACGCGACATTATACTTTACCAAAGAAAGCTGACGTTCTTAAAGGACCATGAAGCAGAGTTGTTAAAATCGGCTCAGTCTAGCGGTAAAATCAAATGGAAACAAAAATGATTAAACAAGGAATTAAACCATATATAATGCTTTTGCTGTTGGCTCTAATCGGCATGCAGTCTCAAGCTCAAAATAAATTGATCATTGATGAAGTCATTGCTGTGGTGGGCAACACGCCAGTTTTAAGATCTGAATTAGACATTCTAATTTCTCAATTGGATCCTGAAATTCAAGTGACCAATTCGGTTAAATGTCAGTTGTTGCAAAAATTACTCATAGACAAGATGTTGATTCACCAAGCAGAAATCGATAGTATTCCTGTTGCTGACAATGATGTGAACGACAGAATAGACAATAATATTCGCTTCTTTGAGAGACAAATGAACAGCAAGGCCAACGTTGAAAAATACCTTGGTATGAGTATAGAAGCCTATAAGAAACAAATCTTCCCTAAGGTTAAAAATCAAATGTTGCTTGAGCGCATGGAGCAAAACATTAAAAGCAATATTAAAATTACCCCAAAGGAGGTTAGAGACTATTACCATTCAATGCCTGAAGACAGTTTGCCTTTTATGTCATCTGAGGTAGAGATCGGTCAAATTGTGATCAATCCAAAGTATTCCAAAGAGGCTAAGGAGATTGCTTACGAACAAGTGCTTGAATTGCGCGATAGAGTATTAAGTGGAGAGAGTTTTTCGCGTTTAGCTGGTATCTATTCTGAGGACCCAGGCAGCAAAGTGCAGGGCGGTTTATTGCCTGAGTTTGGTCGCAGTGAAATGGTGCCAGAATTTGAACGTGCAGCATTTATGCTCAAGAAAGACAGTGTTTCAGAAGTAATAGAAACCAAATACGGTTTTCATATTTTAAAATTGGTGGATAAACGCGGCGAAAAGGTAATGGTAAGACACATTCTCATTCGACCTAAATTAATTGATGCAGATTACGATTTAGCTAAAAACAAAATCGATAGCATTGTAACGGTTTTAACCGAAAAGAAAATGACCTTTTGTGAGGCAGTTAAATTGTATTCTGAGGATGAGGAAACCAAAATGAATTGTGGCTTTTTTACTGACCCTAATATTGGCTCTCAACGCATACCATTTGATTATCTTGATAAGGCTATGGCTGCCACTGTCAGCAATATGAAAGTAGGCACCTATAGTGAGCCTCAAACAGGTTACGCGCAAGATGGTAGTCCTTATTTCAGAGTCTTGTATTTGCAATCAGAAACCAAACCACACGTGGCTAATTTGGAACAGGATTGGCAAAGAATACAAGCCATGGCACTTGATGAAAAGAAGTCAAAGCAATTGGATATTTGGTCTGAAAATAAAAGAAAAGAAACCTTTATTTCAATTGATAACCATTACATCCAATGCGACTATTTTAATGATTGGGTGACAGCAAAAAAACCTTAATTATGAGCGATTTAGCGAGCGCAGAAAAATTTCATCACAAACACCAACAGATTCAAGCAGAGATTGCCAAGGTCATAGTTGGTCAATCAGAAGCTGTAAATGGGGTTTTGACGGCATTGTTTTGCAACAGCCACGCGTTGTTAGTTGGTGTGCCTGGATTGGCTAAAACCCTATTGATTAAAACCATATCAGATGTGTTGGATTTGAAATTTAACCGCATCCAATTCACGCCTGATTTAATGCCGGGTGACATTACCGGCAATGAAATTATTGACGAAACACGACAATTTAAATTCATAAAAGGGCCTTTGTTTGCCAATATTGTATTGGCGGATGAAATCAACCGTACACCGCCAAAAACACAGGCAGCATTATTAGAAGCCATGCAAGAAAGGCATGTGACTGTAGGCGGTAAATCCTATGCATTAGATTTGCCATTCTTTGTATTGGCAACTCAGAATCCGATTGAGCAAGAAGGCACCTATCCATTGCCAGAAGCTCAACTCGACCGTTTTATGTTGAATTTGGTTTTAGACTATCCAAGTTTTCAAGAAGAGGTACAAATTGTTAAGCAAACCACCAATGCTCAACAACATACCATTCAGAAAATCATTAATGCTCAAGAAATATTAGCTTTCCAAGACTTGGTCAGAAAAGTACCAATCGCTGATAATGTGGTAGAATATGCTGTGAATTTGGTCAGCAAAACAAGACCTAATACGGCATTAGCCGGTCCAAGAGTGAATGATTTGATTGCCTATGGTGCTGGTCCAAGAGCAGGTCAGTTCTTAGTCTTAGGGGCTAAGTGCCATGCCTTATTGAATGGCAAGTTATCGCCAGACATTGAAGACGTTAGAGCCATTGCTATTCCTGTTTTAAGACACAGATTAGTCAAGAATTACAAAGCTGAAGCAGAGGGCATCTCCATTGAGTCCATTATTAAAGATCTATTATAAAAAAAAGCCGCTTCAATTGAAGCGGCTTTTTTCGTATGGTCAAAATTGAATTATTCAAACTCAGCTTGTAAGATCTTTTTGATCTCAACAACGGTTTCTTCTTCAAGTTCTGTTCTGTTCACTAGATCTTCATTAGATAAACCTAATACAGCTTTGGCAGTATCTAAACCAATGGCTTTAAGTTCATCAATGATCCAGCCATCGATTTCGTCAGCAAATTCTTCTAAGTCAATGTCAGAGTCATCAAACTCAACATCTTCTCTGTAGACTTCAATGTCGTATCCAACTAATTTGCTAGCCAATCTGATGTTGAAACCACCTTTACCAATCGCTAAACTAACTTGATCAGGGCTTAAGAATACATTGGCTTTCTTAGTGTTGTCATCAATGCTGATTGATGAAATTTTGGCCGGATTTAAGGCTCTTTGAATGAACAATGAAGTATTTGTAGTGAAGTTGATCACGTCAATGTTTTCATTTCTTAATTCTCTAACGATACCGTGAATTCTGCTACCTTTCATACCAACACAAGCACCTACTGGGTCAATACGGTCATCGTAGCTTTCAACTGCAATTTTTGCTCTTTCACCTGGCTCTCTAACAATTTTCTTAATGGTGATTAAACCGTCAAGAATTTCAGGTACTTCTAATTCCATTAATTTTTCAAGGAACACAGGAGAGGTTCTTGATAAAATGATTTTAGGTGATCCATTGATCATATTCACTTCGTGCACAATGGCTTTAACAGTTTCACCTTTTTTGTAGAAATCAGCAGGGATCATTTCGTTTTTAGGCAATAACAATTCGTTGCCCTCATCGTCCAATACCATGATTTCTTTTTTCCAGATTTGATACACTTCACCTGTCATGATTTCGCCAACACGGTCAGTGTATTTTCTGAACAATTCGTCTTTTTCCAATTCCAATACTTTGGTCATTAAGGTTTGACGAGCAGCTAAGATATTTCTACGGCCAAAGAAGTCCATTGGCACTTGGTCAATCGCTTCTTCACCGATTTCGTAATCTGGTTCAATATTACGAGCATCAGTGATACTGATTTGAGTGTTTTCATCTTCTACTTCACCGTCGTCAACGATTAAACGGTTGCGGTAAATTTCAAGGTCACCTTGATCTGTGTTAATGATGATGTCAAATTTAGCTTCTTCACCATAGCGTTTTTTTAGCATGTTTCTGAAGACCTCTTCTAGAACACGCATCATTGTTGCTTTGTCAATGTTCTTGAACTCTTTAAATTCAGCAAAGGAATCAACTAATCCTCTTACTGTAAGCACTTGTTGTGATGTCATTTGAATGATAAAATTATGTGGGCTTTATGTATGTTGTTAAATGGAACAGAAATGGTTTCAGGCACTTCTGCTGCTTGTTTTTTGTTTTTTGGACGCTCAGGTTTGAACACGACTAAATCGCCATTCACCTCGCTCAATTGACCATTGAAGCTGGTTTCATCATTTAAAACCACGCTGAATGATCTGCCAACATGTTTCGGCAATTGTCTGAGCAGAACGATATCGCTGTCAGCACCAGGAGAGCATACATCTAATTCGTAATGGGCTTCTGGGAGCTGTTCATCGGCTTTGTGATTAATGGATCTGCTGATTTCAGAGATGTCGTATATGCCTAATAGTTGGTCGCCATCAATGATGTATTCATGATGGTTTTGGTGGTGTTTAGCTTTTACTAAGAATACATGCGGGTATTCTTGCAACACTTGCTCAACAATTTGGTTTAAAATAGAATCTACACTCATATATAACAAGTGAGGGGCTTTAGGCCCCTCATCAACAGTTCAAATAAAATCTGACGCAAATATAAGCTGAAAATTCAATTTTGCAAAATCATCTTGCAATTACCCCATTGTTTTGAATGGGATTGTTATTTGGAGTTACAGGTTTATTGCTGGTATTGGTGTTGCTGGTATTCACTTTAGGGGTGTTAGAAGTGGTTTTAACAGTATTGCCTGAACTGAATACCCCTTGGTTTAATACATTGATGATTCTTCCGCCCACTTCAACACCGCGATTGCTTTGAGTATTAGGATCAGGCGTTAGCACTTTGTTGTCGCCTTGTAATGGCCCACCATTATTGCCACTGCCAGAGCTGCTGCCTGCACCATCGCCACTGCCAGGCTCGGTATTGGTGTTGTATAGGCCTTTCTTACAACTATCAAGTTGAGCGCTGCATTTTTGACTTTGTTTAACCCAATAGTTGTACTCTACTTTGTACTCTTCAAATTGGCTATTCAACTTTTTGAATTGAGCATCTAAATTGTTGTAATCGGTTTTAAGTTTACTTAATTCAGCTGTTTTAGCATCTAATTGTTTTTGTAACTCATCGCAATTGCTAGAATTGTTTTTTAATTGGCTGATGTCTGAGTTCAGTTTACTGATTTGTGCATTCAATTCAACCTGTTGTTGCTTTTGAGTGGCAATGATTTTATTCAGGCTGTCTATGCTATTGTTTTTAGCAGCTAAGAGCGCCTTATTTTGACTGATCTCATTTTGTAATTGTGTTTGCGCCTCCAAACATTTTTTAAGCAATTCAGCATCCGTATTATTGTTGGTATTGCTGTTGTTTTTACTGCAGTCTTTTAAGGCCGCCATTAAACTATCAACTTTGTATGATAGAGCGTAATTCTTAGTGTTGAGCTGACCAATGGTTTTGCTCATGGCTTGCATTTCAAGTTTTAGATTGGCGTTTTCGTCTTCGCAATTTTTTAACTTTTGAACCTCAGCGTTGTTTTGGGTACCAGACTTTTTACAATTGTCAAGCTCAGTGGTTTTTTGATTTAGAACTAATTGTAAGCTATCCGCTTTTTTCTGAGCGATTTTAGCATCGTTTTGAATTTTGGCCTTTTCAAGTTCTGCATTTTTCTTACACAAGTCTATGTCTGCCAATCTGATTTTAACAACGCCTTGTAAGCTGTCAATTCTATTTTGGTAAACTTTGGCGTCGTTTTGGGTTTTAGATTGATTGGTATTACTGGTCTTTTTACACAAATCTATATCGTTTTGAAGGTATAGGATGCGCAATTTCAAGCTGTCATTTTGTTTATTGACTTGGGCTAATTTTTCAGCATCTGTGCCTTTTAATACAGTTGCATCTGTTTTGTTAGCAGCCGCTTTTTTCAAAATAGCTACTTCAGATTCTAGGGCTAATTGTTGTTGTTTAGCTTTGTTTAATTCGTTGTTTAATCGAGCAATTTCAGCATCTGTTTTGACTTTGTCTTCATTGCATTTGTTTTGAAGATTAACTTTGATTACAGTAAGTTCATTGATCTTTTGATTGAGCTGAACTATGGATTGATCTTGTTCGTTGATTTTATTTTTTAAGATGGTATTTTCATCTTTAAGGATTTTAATTTGAGGACCGCAATCTACTGGCGTAGTGGTATTCTTTGTGTTTAAGGTTTTTTCACGGGCGTCTAATTCCGCCTGACGCTTAATCAATACTTGTTCTTTTTGTTTCAACTCATTCTCTTTGTCGCTTAATTGCTTATTGGTGGTTTTTTGAACAAATACAGTGTCGGTTTTTTGTTTGATGATAATGGTTGTGTCATGAGTTACCAATTTAATGGTATCACGTTGTTTAACCGTATCAATATAAACTGGGTCAACTGGGTTTTTATACAAGGTGCCACAAAAGCCTATGCCCATGGCTATACCACCGTAAATGTCTGCGCCCATGAACTGAGCATTAGACGCTACATTCAATAGGCCGCCTAAATTATCGCTGCCAAAAAAGAAGGGCCCAATTCTAGTATATGCGCCTATGTATAAGTTTTGGTAGTTTTCTGAAATGGTAATTGGCATACTGAATTCAAAGCCTCTTGACTCGTAGCGAGGAATGAAAGACAACATCGAAGTACTTCTCAAGCCAGCGGTATTAATGGCTCTTAAGTTCTGATTCCAGAAAATATTCATATAGACATTGCGCTTCAATCTGAAGTCCATTTGTAAATTTAAGGCTGTTGGTAGACCTGTTTTAAAGCCACTGGTTTTGCTGGCAGATAAGGCGTCAAATACTGCATTAACACTATCAAAGCCTACTTGTTGGTATTGGTTGAAGCCATTTAAAACACTGCTGCTGGTATTTACAACATTGCCAACGCTAGATGCATATGCATAGGCATTGCTGTGGCGATTGTATCTAATGCCACCTATATCATTCAAAGCAGCACTGATTTTGAAATCATAGTCGCTTTTTCTATCGTTTAAATCGCAATACCACCAAGGGGTAATATTATAGTTCCCTTTGTGTCTGAGTTCGTCTTTTCTGAAGGTGTAATTCATTCCTAAGTCAATGCCTAAACCTGCACCTCTTGAATTCAAACTGAATAAGCCATAAGGATTGTTGTAAGGTGCAATCACTGAATTGTCGTCTGTTGCGCCGTAATTTAAATTACCGTTGATTGATGCTGCGTTTTGACTTAGACCATTGATGTTGAATTGATCAGAATAGACATAAGCGGCCCCCAAGCCTCTTATGAATTTTAGGGTAGCGCCTATATTAAAATCATGGTGTTTGTTTTTGATGATGTTACCACCCAAAGTAAAACTCAATTCTTGATAGGTTTGTGCATTGGCAGAAAAGGCTTTGTTGATTTGCGCACTGGATCCGCTGTCTATGCCATTTTTAGCCAGTCTTGCAACCGCTTCAGGCAAGCCAAAAAATTGCAAGCCAGAGCGTTGTCTGGTGTTCACAGACATTTGCCATTTTGGACCTACAGGGAATAAAAATGCAGGCCCCCAAATATCTTGGTTAAAACTGAATTGTTTGTCTTTGCCATTGAGGTTTTCTAAGAACCAATCATTGCCCATTTGCATTTTACCTGTGTAGTCTTTGTAACCCATGGCGTACACATTGTCATTGGCCCAATGGTTAAGTTTGAGGGGCGCGTTATAAGTCAAATAGTTGTTGTAGAAATTGACGCCTCTACCCCAAAAATTGAAATAATACTTGTATTTTGAATCTGCTATTGAAGCGGCATTGTTATATAATCCATAAGTGCCAGAATAATTGCCTGTGGTTCTGCCCAACCATTGTTGTGCCTTTAAAGATTGAAGGGTAACTGCAAAGAAAACCAAAAGCGATAGGGTAATTTTTCTGCTCATAAGCATTGATTTTTAGTGTTGACAATATTGTTCGGCAAGTTAAGTCATGCCTTGATGATAGGCAAACAAGGATTGTACCAAAAAATAGACAAGTTTAAGTGCCTCAAAACCAATCACATATTAAATTAATGTTAAGAATCGCATTTGATAAAGATTTGATTTTAATGGCTTAACAATTCCGTAACATTGGAGTTTGAAGTTTGCAGCATTATGTTCGGATTAGACACAAGCATTGCTATTTTATTCATCATCTGTATTGCAGCAGTATGTATTTTTGAATTCGCCAACGGCTTTCACGATACTGCCAATGCAGTGGCTACAGTAATCTACACTGGTTCTTTGAAACCAACTTACGCTGTAGTTTGGTCAGGTTTATGGAATTTTATTGGCTTATTTCTAAGCAGTTACTGGGGCTACAAAGTGGCCATGGGGATTGTTAACTTATTGCCATTGGGTGATATGATCCATCTCACAACCGGCGAGAGTGTGAGTTTGGTATTAGGGATGTTGATCTCTGGTATTATTTGGAACATAGGCACTTGGTATTTTGGTATTCCTTGCAGTTCTTCTCATACATTGATTGGCTCCATCTTAGGCGCCGGATTAGTATTTTCATGGTTACATGGTGGCGCTGGTGTGAACTGGTCTAAAGCTGGAGACATCGGCTTGTCATTATTATTTTCTCCTATTTTCGGTTTTTCTGTTACCATCCTTTTAATGTATATCTTAAGACGAATTGTTAAAGAAAAGAAAGCCATATTTAAAGAGCCAGAACCAGGAACGAAGCCACCAATGTGGATCAGAGCAATTTTGATCACCACTTGTACTTTGGTGAGTTTTTTCCATGGTAACAACGATGGTCAAAAGGGTATAGGTTTAATGTTGATCATATTAATCACCTTCATGCCGATTGAATTTGCTTTGAATTCTGAATTTGATGCCAAGAACTCTTTGGCTTCACTCAATAAAATTGAAGTGGCCTTAACAGCAGAAAATAAAGCTGATTTGTTGATCAAAACAGGTGAAGCAAAAAACAACATCAATACTTTTGTATTGGCTAATGCAAATCCAAGTGTTCCAAAAGACAGTTTGAAGAAATTAACCATTGCTGTTAGAACTTCAATTGCAACAGTTAATAAAAAGATTGGCGATGCCATCAAAAGCACCTCTTTCATGGAAAACAAAGACAATGTTAAAGCTATTAAGGCTGAGTTGAAAGTGCTTAAGAATGATATTGAATACTCGCCAAAATGGGTTACTATTATGATTGCATTGTGCTTAGGTATTGGTACCATGATTGGTTGGAAGCGTATTGCTGTTACAATAGGAGAAAAGATTGGTAAACGCCACATGACTTTTGCAGAGGGTGCTACTGCTGAATTAACAGCTGCCGCCACCATTGGTTTAAGCTCAGGTTTAGGTTTACCTGTATCAACAACTCACGTATTGTCTTCTGGTGTAGCTGGTGCCATGACAGCTTCTAAAGGGGTTAAAAACCTTCAACCAGATACCATAAAAAGTATTGCTATTGCTTGGGTGTTAACCCTGCCTGTAACTATTATTTTAGCAGGTGGCTTCTATTACATATTACAGTTGTTCTTAAAATAATCAACCAATAAAAAGGTGCTGCATAAAGCACCTTTTTTACCTCTTTTTATATTATTAAATAGTTAAATAAATAACACAAAAATCCTATTACAGCATTAAACATCACATTACAATAACATGAAATTATTTAAAAATTTGCAAATTATTATTGGACTAATCTGTCCAATTTTAAGCTTCTCTCAAACTAAAGCGCCATATGTTAATACCACATTTGGCAAGGGCATTGGTTTCGCCTCATCTGATAGTTCTTTTACTTTAGCATTATCTGGAAGAATTCAAAGTATGTCTGAGGTGAAACAAGAGTTAAATACCAATACAACCCTAGCGGATTTTTATGTTAGAAGATGCCGTTTAAATATTCAAGGCAAGGCTTTCCATCCAAGTTTTACATACAGAATCCAATTGGGATTCGCTCAGGGTGATATTAAATCAGACAATGCAAGTGCTCAAAATAATCTAATATTGAGAGATGCAATGATGTATTACTCACCAAACAAATGGCTTAGAATCGGTATGGGTCAAACTAAATTACCAGGCAATAGACAAAGACAAGTATCATCCGCTAATTTGCAATTAGTTGAGCGCTCTACAGCTAACAATAATTTTACTTTAGATCGTGATAAAGGTATTTGGGTGTTTACTAATTTTAATTTCGGTAAAGCATTGTTAAAAACAACAGTAACAGTTTCTAGTGGTGATGGTAGAATTAATTCCGATAAGAATGGTGAAATTTGTTTGTCGGGTAGAACTGAATTATTACCATTTGGCGAGTTCCATGGAGCTGGCGATTACATTGAGGCGAGTCAAGAGCGTGAAAAGACGCCTAAATTATCATTAGCTGCTGCTTACAGTTATAATTCTGCCGCTAGTAGAACAATGGGTCAATTGGGTGAATACTTGTACAATAGCATGCATGCAAATATCAAGTACTATGGTGCAGATATGATGTTTAAATACAAAGGCTTTTCATTAGAGTCTGAATTTTATCATAGAGAATCGAATACTTCAGTCATAACCAGTAAATTAGATACAACCGGAAAGACCAAAAATTATGTGATTATGGGTAATACGTTAATGATTCAAACTGGCATATTCATCAGCAAAAGAAATGAAATTGCTATGAGATATGCTGAAATCAACCCAAGCCAAAAGATCATTGCATATTTTCCAGCACAAAAGGAGTATGTGCTTGGATTCTCTAGATATTTCTTAAAACACAATTTAAAAATTCAAACAGATTGTAGCTATTTTAAAGTCGGAACAAAAGAAAGTCTTGTCTATAGATTATCTTCAGTTATTACATTCTAATTTTGTAATTTGCAGCAATGAAGATTTCAATGATTGCTGCATTAGATGAGAATTATGGTATTGGTGCCAAAAACGCTTTGTTATGGCATTTGCCAGATGATTTTAAGTGGTTTAAGCAGCATACGATTGGAAAACCGGTCATCATGGGCAGACAAACCATGTTGTCTTTAGGCAAACCTTTGCCCAACAGACTTAATATGGTTTTGTCTTCAGATCCTAGCAGTGTTTTGCCAGGCTTTGAACATGCCTTTAGTATCCATGAAGCGATTGAAAAACTAAGTGAATATGCAGAGGTGTTTGTGATTGGTGGTGGTCAGATTTACAACGCCTTTTTACCCATGGCACACGCTTTATACTTAACCTTTGTTAAGGCCCAATTTGAAGGTGTTGATACCTACTTTCCGAGATTTTCAGCAGCACATTGGCAGGAGACGTCTAGAGAGGCACATGGAATAGACGATAGACATGCCTATGCCTTTGATCTATGCGTTTTTGAACGCCAAGCAGAGGCCGTTATTTAACGTTAAAATGGTAGTTTAAATTAAGACTGCCAATTGGATTAAACATGAGGGCTATGCCATTGTCTTTGTAATTATCTGCACTGTATTGATAGGTTTTATAATACAATAAGTTCAATTGGGTTTCAAAACCTATAGACCAATGTTTTACAGGGTGAAATTTAATGCCCAATGCTGGCGAAATACCTAAAGCATGTGCTTTAAACTTGTAATCTCTGTTCCAACCCCACCAAATAAAATCACCGTAACCTTGATCATTGCCACTGTATTGCGCATTAGCATAGACTAAATCTGCTGCTGTATAGACTATAAAAGGTTTCTCAACAACTGTTTTTTCAACCCCCATTCTAAGCACATTCATTTGACTCTTACCAGTAATCAGTTGGTAATTCAATGGGTTGGTATCCTCTAATTTATAGGTATTGTTGAGATGGTCTAAACTGGCTCTATAAGTCCAATTTTGGCTATGCATTTTAAAGCGCAGCCCAGGCAAGTTATTGTAATAATGAAAAGGCGTAAAGGCCCAGAAATTAAACAAAGCTTCTTGATTGGTATAGGCATTTAAGCCAATCTCATATTTAAGCACTCCGCTGTCTTTGGTTTTCTCAAAATTACAAGGGCACATACCACCAGCATTCACTTGAAGACCAATCACGAAACAACTTAATAGGATTACAACTCGCATATTCAAATATAGGGGAATTTATAATTTGGATGACAATAACAACAACCAGAATACTTAATACATTTCTACTCGAGGGTGAAGAACACCCTCGAGACAACTCAATATTTGTATTCAGCAGAAGCTTTGTGCGGTTTATTAAATAAAAAAACCCTAGGGTTACTAGGGTTTTTGTTTTGCGGTGTGGACGGGATTATTAAACGATGTAATGGACCCTTGGTTTGGGCTTTAAAACAAAAACCCAACGCCATTGTCATGGCTATTTTTTCATTTAAACACCTTACTCAAGCAGAAACTTGGTGCGGTTTTTTTAAATGAAAAAAACCCTAGGGTTACTAGGGTTTTTGTTTTGCGGTGTGGACGGGACTCGAACCCGCGACCCCTGCCGTGACAGGGCAGTATTCTAACCAGCTGAACTACCACACCGACTGGTTTTTTGGGAGTGCAAATATAGTCGAATTATGAATAAAACAAAAAAATTAGAATAAAATCTTTTCGTTTTCTAAATCCAAGGGTTTGCCCAAAACATCTGAGGCCAATTTTAATTTGGCCGCAAGGGTTTTAAATTGGTCAAAATACAAGGACTGTGCGCCATCAGAAAGCGCTTCTTCCGGATGGTTATGCACCTCTACCATAATACCATCTGCACCAGCCATAACAGATGCCAAAGACATTGGTAAAACCAAATCTCTATGGCCCGTTGCTTGACTCGGGTCAACAATCACTGGCAAATGGCTAATAGACTTTAATAGTGGCACAATGCCCAGATCAAGGGTATTCCTGGTAGCATTTTCAAATGTTCTAATACCACGTTCGCATAAAATCACCTGATCATTACCGCCAGACAATATATATTCAGCAGCCAATAACCACTCTTCCATAGTACTGCTCATGCCGCGTTTCAACATCACCGGTTTATTGATTTTGCTCAAACCTCTAAGCAATTGATAGTTTTGCATGTTGCGCGTCCCTACTTGTAAAATATCGGCATACTGCGCAACCTCATCAATCAAATTCGTATCCATTACCTCAGTGATCACAGAAAGGTTGTATTTATCTGCTGCTTGTCTGAGTAAAATTAAGCCATCTTTCTTTAAACCCTGAAAAGAATAAGGAGAGGTTCTTGGCTTATAAGCGCCACCTCTAACCACCTTTACGCCTTGCTTGCTTAAAAACTCACAAATTGTAAAGATTTGGTCTTCATTTTCAACTGCACAAGGGCCGGCAATAACGCTCACTGAACCTTGTCCTATTTGAGTGTTTTTTAACTGGATAATGGTATCCGTTTGCTTCCACTCTCTTGAGACCAACTGGTAAGGTTTACGTTTGCTTTCCATACAATTAAAAACAAATAAAAGGGTTTATAGTTCAGTGAAAATCAGTTTAAGTTGAATGCCTTCATTTTGCAGGCCTTTTCTACTATCGATTACTATTCTCGAAGGGGCAATTGGCAAATCACTAGGCACAATAATGTAAAGGCCTTTATTTGTGTTTTTACCGCTCACTTGATAGTCAGTTAAAATGCTTTGTATATGTCGAGTAATGTTGAAAGTATAGGTATTGTTCAGTGAATTGTATTTGCCGCCGTAGAACGGCTCAAACGCATCCAAAATAGGGGCATTTATGCCGTTGACTGCGTCCGGTTGAACAATCAATAAACGCGTTGGTAAAGAAAAGGGAGATGAGAAAGAGCCAGCCAAAGGTCTTACAACCAACTCAGCTTTACCAATAGCTACTTTTTTGGCAGGGTTACTAATAATGCTGAATAAGTTAGGAAACTGCACCCAGGTTTTTGCGCCAGCCATAGCCTGCACATAAGTGGTATCAAAATCGGCAGTAACAACCGCAGACTTTTGCTTGGCAATCACTGCGTTGCTGTTGCTGGTTTGGTATTCAGAAAAACGTTTGGCGTTGTCAATTACCTTAAAATCTGATTGTAAGCTATCGTTGTAGTAAATTCTAATTTTAGTAAAACCGCCTCTTAAGTTGAAGGCAGGAATTACCCCTGAACCAAGAGCTGGGGTTTGATCAGGTACCAAAGCAATGCCCTTAAAAAATTGAAGAAAATTATCGTTAGAATGCAAATCATTCAAAGTGGCATTGAATAATTTTTGAGCTGCTGCATTGCTCAATTTTAAACTAATGCCTGGTGCGGCTTTAACCTGCTTACCCAATTCAGTAATGTATATACTATCAGACAATTTAACCTGACCAGTAAAAGCAGCAATCGGAGTAGAATTGTAGGTCAAAGTCTGGTTGCTATGGCTAACAGGACTGCCCATGTTTTGATTCAATTCATACACCTTAAAAGACAAAGGACTGTTAAGATCGCCATAATAGGCAGATGATGAAGTGTATTGCAACATCAGCACCACAGAGTCAAGTGTTTCTGTTGAAATCACTTTATCAATTTGTGGCAATTTGAATTCACAAAAAGTAGAGGCTTGGTAAACACCAAAAATGGGGTCATTTATAACGCCCACTAAATTTTGGCTTAAACTATCCGTTTTAAGAGAATCCTCACGAACTGTTTTACTTGAAATTTTAAGGGAGTCACTGAAGGTGTAACCATCGAATCCTTGGGTGCCATCATTATTTAAATAAATGTTGTCGTTGTATTTCTTACAAGCAGAAAATACGACTAAGGCTATGACGGTCCAAAAGACAGTTTTAATCTTCACCACTGCAAACTAAAGCATTATTTTGCAGAAGTCATTAACTGTTCATAGAAAGCGTAATATTTTTCACCGATATTATCGTTGTCGTGAACCATATTCGGCTTAGCCTTGAACAATTTAGCTAATTCAGGATCAATTTTAGAAGTGCAACAATCTACTACAGCATCAGCGTGTTTTACACCACCCATGTGCATGCTCTTATTGTCGCCTTTACCAAAGGTTTCTAATTGTTTGTCTGGGATTTCATTCAATGTGGCTTTGCGCGCAAAATCTTTGCCTAAAGACTCTTTAAATTCGTTCTCAAATACTGAATACACCACTTTAGAATGCTTAAAAACTGGCTCGTCTTTATACAATGTTTTTAAGTAAGCAGGAATTAGACTGGTCATCCAACCATGACAATGAATAATGTCTGGAGCCCAACCTAATTTCTTAACCGTTTCAAGCACGCCTTTACAAAAGAAAATCACACGCTCATCGTTGTCATCAAAGAATTTGTTTTTATCGTCAGTGAAAACGAATTTTCTGTGAAAATAATCTTCGTTGTCAAGGAAGTAAACCTGCATTCTGGCTTCAGGCAATGAAGCCACTTTAATCATTAATGGGTTGTCTTTATCGTCGATAGAGATATTAATACCGCTTAATCTGACAACTTCGTGCAAGCGGTTACGTCTTTCATTGATAACACCAAAACGCGGTACAAGTACCCTTATTTCATGGTCTTTTTCTTGAATAGCTTGTGGTAAAAATCTTGAAATGGTAGCAACTGGAGAATCGTTTAGAAATGGTGTCATTTCCGATGACACGAATAGTACTCTTTTCTTAGTTTGGCTCATATTCGTTGGTATTTGAGGAAATCCGGACTACAAAGATATTACAATTTTTTCTCAATTAATGAAATATAAACTGATAAAATTTTTATAAAAACATGTAAAATGTTGCTGTTGTTATTAACATCTAATATATAAGATAAAATGAATTAGGGGTGTAAACGGCATGTTTTGACCCTAAAAAAAGGCTTGTATAATTGAATTTTTTTTATTATGTCAAGGTGTTATGGCTGTTTGGATTGATTACTCTGCTGCTTTTTCATTTAATTTGCAAGCTATGTCAGACCTTGCTGCATTGATTCAATTATACGCTGAACAACACACCCAAAATGAACCAGACCATTTATATGCCTTAAACCGTTATACACATTTAAATGTGTTAAAGCCCCGCATGTTAAGTGGTGCCATTCAAGGTCGTTTTTTAGCCTTGCTCAGTCAGCTCATGCAAGCACAATATGTTTTAGACATAGGGACTTTTACGGGCTATTCAGCTTTGTGTTTGGCAGAAGGTTTAGCTAATAACGGTGTAGTGCACAGTATAGACAACAACGAAGAAACCACTCACATAGCACAAACATTCATTCAATCATCACCCTATGCTAATCAGATCATCTGTCATCTGGGAGAGGCCAAATCATGCATAGCCTCGCTTAATGAATCTGTTCCGTTTTGGGATATGGTATGGATAGATGCCCACAAGGCTGATTATGCTGAGTACTATGATTTGTGTTTCGATAAAGTCAAACCAGGTGGATTGATTTTAGCCGATAATGTGCTTTGGGATGGCAAAGTGGTTGATGCTGATGCGCTGCAAAACGATAAAGACACCAAGGCTTTACACAGCTTCAATCAGAAAATAAAATCAGATAACAGAGTACAACCTTTGTTGCTGCCCATTCGCGATGGCATTTTAATCATGCGCAAGCGCTGAGATGCCTTCTATACCCAAGCTTTCAATTTGTTGAAGGGTTTCAAAAATCTCTGGCAATACATTGCTGCAAACCAATTTGGTTCTGAATGGCTTAAAGTTAGGTATGCCTTTAAAGTAGTTGGCGTAATGGCGTTTCATTTCATTGATGGCCTGAATTTCACTTTTCCATTCAATTGATTTCTGCAAATGGGTACGACAAGCTTCTACGCGCTCTGCAAGCGTTGGTCCTGCAAGGTGTTCCCCAGTATTTAAAAAGTGTTTAATTTCTCTGAATATCCAAGGGTGTCCTATGCTTGCTCGTCCTATCATAATGCCATCAACACCATAGCGGTTCTTGTACTCTAACGCTTTTTCGGGGGTATCAATGTCGCCATTACCAAAAATAGGAATTTGTATTCGCGGGTTGTTTTTCACCTTTGAAATCAAGGTCCAATCCGCTTCTCCTTTATACAATTGAGTGCGGGTTCTACCATGCACAGTGAGGGCTTTGATGCCAATATCTTGCAGGCGTTCTGCCACCTCTTCAATGTTCTTGCTTTTTTCATCCCAACCCAAACGGGTTTTGACAGTAACCGGTAAATTGGTTGATTTTACTACTGCCTCAGTTAATCTTACCATGAGAGGAATGTCTTTAAGCACAGCAGCGCCAGCGCCTTTGCAGACTACCTTTTTAACCGGACAACCAAAATTGATATCGACTAAATCTGGTTGAGTAGAGTCAACAATTTTTGTGGCCAGGGCCATGGCTTCTTCGTCTCCACCAAATATTTGAATGCCGATTGGTTTTTCGTAATCAAAAATATCGAGTTTTTGACGTGATTTAATCGCATCTCTGATGAGTCCTTCTGAGCTTATGAACTCAGTGTACATGAGGTCTGCACCTTGTTGCTTACACAAGTATCTAAATGGCGGATCACTCACATCTTCCATGGGAGCCAACAGCAGGGGAAAACTTCCCAATGATATGTTACCAATTTTCACCAAATTTGCAAATACTCATAAACGAACTAGGGATGCAAAATTACAACCAAGGCAACAGAATTCAATACTTCGCTGACATTTTAATCTTAATTGGTTTACTCATTGTGTCTGCAGTGGTGTTTAGTTTATTGGGTATTGTTGTAGCTGCGGGCCTAACTCACCAAGACATTTCAGAGGTTTTACAGACCATACAAAGTCAAAGCAGTTTAGACAATGCCATTGGTTTGTTAAAATTCTACAACGTGTTTGCCACATTTGGCGCTTGGGTGGTTTCAGCCTTTCTTTTTTGTAAAATCAGAAATTATCCGGTCAATTCGTTTTGGCAGTTTCAAAAAGGGCAAAGCAAAGTATGGTTGTATTTGCCATTGGTATTTATTGCTGCGCAAATCATTTCCATACAACTCATTCAATTGAACCACAGTATTCAATTGCCTAAAAGTATACAAGATGCCTTTAATGCCTTTCAAACCAAAGCCATTTTAGAGCGCATGTTGGCCATGCACTCAGTGTCGGATTTGTTTTTAAATCTGTTTGTAATTGCCTTATTGCCCGCTTTATTTGAAGAGATTTTTTTCAGAGGCACTTTGCAATCCCTTCTAATCAAATGGACTCAAAAACACCACGTAGGGATATGGTTAAGCAGTTTAATTTTTACGCTTATTCACTTTAATCTGGAGCAAATCATACCAATGTTTTTCTTGGCCTTGATTTTAGGCTACACGTTTTATTTCAGTAAAAGTATATGGGTAAGCATTGCCATACATTTTTGCAACAATGCTTTAGCGGTCTTAATGTATTACTATCAAAATCAATCTGATTTCGTTCAGCAAGTGAGTAAAGATGAATTTCAACCACATTGGCTATTGGTTGTCATTAGTGTATTAATGCTCACTGCTACTTTTGTGCGTTTAAATCAAATATCAAAACCTACAGCCACTCATGAATAATTTTACTCAAAGAGCAATCACCGGTGTCTTTTTTGTAGCGGCCATTTGTGGTCTTACGCTCTATAATGAATTCAGCTTTTTAATACTCTTGTGCGCCATCTGTTTATTTGGCATGAAGGAATATTATACTATCGTATTCCAAGGACAACTCAGCTATGCTCATTTACTATTTATGGGTATTGGTTTAGGTGTCGTTTGCCTTAAATATTGGTTGGATGATTGGGTCGTTAATGCATTACCGCTTTTGTTTCCAATGGCTGCCTTTACTGTGCTATTGTCTAAAAACAGAGAGTGGAAGCGATTGGCTTATTTATTTAGTGGCTTATTTTACATTGCTTTGCCTTTGTTTTTTTTCCATGCAAGCACCTTTCAATTGGAGCCGAGCCAAGAATCGCCTCAAACAGTATACATGCCCTTCTTGGCCTTGAATTTATTTGTACTCATTTGGTGCAGTGATACCTTTGCCTATTTAAGTGGCAAACTGCTTGGTAAGCATAAACTATATGAAGCGGTTTCTCCCGGAAAAACCTGGGAAGGCTTTATTGGTGGCTTGGTATTAACCTGCGGTTTTTCTGTGCTGCTTTCGCATTATTTTCACATACCAATGAAAGTCAACCTTATAGTGGCTTTATGCAGCGTAGTCTTCGGCACCTTGGGCGACTTAGTAGAAAGTATGCTCAAGAGAGAATTTCAAATTAAAGATTCAGGTACCATTTTACCTGGGCATGGTGGTATATTAGATCGATTTGATGCGTTGCTGATATCCCTACCATTTACAACTTTTTGCTATTATTTACTCTTGTAATTAAATCGTAGCAATTACTTTCAATTCAATGCCAATAGGGGTTGGCAAACAATTGATTTCTAAGGTCGTTCTGCAAGGTGGGTTTTCAGCAAAATACTCTGCCCATATTTTATTGTAAATTGGGAAGTCATCTTTCATATTGGTTAAAAACACCGTTACGTCAACGATTTTATCCCAACTGCTGCCAGCATCTTCTAAAATGTATTTGATGTTTTGAAACACACTGTGACATTGCTTAGCAATGTCATAACTAACAATATTGTTATTGGCATCTAATTCCACACCTTGAATGGTTTTGCTGCCTCTTTCACGCGGTCCTACACCGCTTAAAAATAATAAATTACCAACGCGGCGTGCGTGAGGATATAAACCAACTGGTTCTGGCGCTTTGCTCGATTCTACACTATTTTGATCCATTGTATTTTCAGGAATTGTTGATTTTTCGAAGGGTTTACAAATGTTTGCAAAAGTTCGTTAAACGTCTGCTAAAATGCACAAGTTTACTTCGTTTAATGCAACGAATTACGCTAATTTTTTGCAATATCTCTCCACAAAATACAAGGGTTTGAATTTATTTGTATTCATCGGGTATAAGTCATTGAATTTAAAGGTTGAATTTCAAAAAAAAAGTTCTTACTTCGCATGAAGATATGAGTCATTCTAAATTACAAAAAGACGCCTTAGATTATCACAGTTCGGGTAGACCCGGTAAGATTGAAGTGGTGTCTACAAAACCAACTCAAACCAAAAGAGATTTGAGTTTGGCATACTCTCCTGGCGTTGCAGAGCCTTGTTTAAAAATTGCAGAAAACACCAGTGATGTTTATAAATACACCGCCAAAGGCAATTTGGTGGCAGTTATCAGTAACGGTACAGCCGTTTTAGGCTTGGGCGATATAGGCCCAGAGGCTTCCAAACCAGTGATGGAGGGCAAGGGTGTATTGTTTAAAATATTTGCAGACATTGATGTGTTTGATATTGAATTAAACGCTAAAGATGTGGATGGATTTATTCAATGTGTTAAGGCCATGGAGCCTACTTTTGGTGGCATTAACTTAGAAGACATTAAAGCACCTGAGTGTTTTGAAATTGAAACCAGATTAAAAGAAGAGTTAAACATTCCTATCATGCATGATGACCAGCACGGTACTGCCATTATTAGTGGTGCTGCCTTGTTGAATGCTTTGGAATTGGTTAATAAGCCAATTGATAAAATTAAAATGGTAGTGAATGGTGCTGGTGCCAGTGCTATGAGCTGTAGTAAATTGTTTATTGCCTTAGGGGTTAAAAAAGAAAACCTCATCATGCTTGATAGCAAAGGCACTTTGAACACTTCAAGAACTGATCTTGATGAATACAAACAGTTTTTTGTTAACAGCACAACAACCAATACCCTCGAAGAAGCCATGAATGGCGCCGATGTATTTGTTGGTTTATCTAAAGCCAATATATTATCGCAAGATATGATCAGAAGCATGGCTCAAGATCCTATTGTATTTGCCATGGCCAACCCTGACCCTGAAATTGCTTATGATTTAGCCATTGCCTCAAGACCAGATATAATTGTGGCTACTGGCAGAAGCGATTATCCTAACCAGGTGAATAATGTTTTAGGTTTTCCATTCATTTTCAGAGGTGCTCTTGACGTAAGAGCTACTGCCATTAATGAAGCCATGAAATTAGCTGCTGTAAAAGCGATTGCTAGTTTGGCCAAAGAGCCAGTGCCAGAGTCTGTAATGATGGCCTACAATGAAAAGGCTTTAGAGTTCGGACGCCAATACATAATTCCAAAACCAATTGATCCACGTTTGATAGAAACAGTTAGTCCTGCAGTTGCTAAAGCAGCTATAGATAGTGGTGTGGCACAAATAAAAATAGACAACTGGGATGACTATAAACTAGAACTCAGAAACCGTTTAGGTTTAGACAATAAATTCATCAGACGCATGATGGCACAAGCCAGAAAAGCACCAAAACAAGTGGTGTTTGCTGAAGCGGATAACATTAAAATTTTAAAGGCTGCTCAAATTTCAAAAGAGGAGGGTATTGCTATACCTGTGCTTTTGGGTAATGTTGAAAAAATTAAGGCATTAATGGAAGCGCATAGCATTGATTTGGGCGATGTTAAGATCATTGATCCTTTATTAGAAGATGCCCAACGCGAAGCTTATGGCAAGAAGTTTTTTGAAAAGCGCCAACGCAAAGGGGTTAACATTTATGAGTCTGTTAAGTTAATGCGCGATAGAAACTACTATGGTTGCATGATGGTGAGCGAGGGTGAATGCGATGCCTTTATTTCAGGCTTAACTAAGAACTATCCTAAGTCATTAAAACCTGCTATGCAGATCATTGGTCGTGAAACTGGTGTGAGCAGAATTTCTGGCATGTACATCATCATGACTAAAAAAGGACCTTACTTCTTTTCTGATACAACGGTAAACATTGATCCAAGTGCAGAAGAACTGGTTGAAATTGCCAGAACCACACAAGCTGAAATATTAAAACTTGGTGTGAAACCTGTAATGGCAATGTTGAGTTATAGCAATTTTGGCAGCGCCAGTGGCGAGGTGCCAAGCAAGGTGGCTAAAGCTGTTGAGTACTTGCACAACAATCATCCGGATATGATTATTGATGGCGATATTCAAGCCAATTTTGCAATGAATCGCGATTTAATGAAAGAGAATTTCCCTTTCAGTAAATTGGTTGACAAAGACGTCAACACTTTCATATTCCCCAATTTAGCGGCCGGTAATATTGCTTATAAATTTGCTCAAAGCTTTGCCGGTGCCGAAAGCATGGGTCCAGTATTGTTGGGCTTTGATAAATCAGTACACTTCTTACAATTGGGCAGCTCTGTGCGCGAAATAGTGAACATGGTAGCAGTAGCAGTTATTGATGCTCAATCTAAAAAGTAATTAGCTTAAGGCATAAAAAAAGGCTGTCAATATTGGCAGCCTTTTTTGTTGTATTAGGGTTTTATAATTAAATGATTTCAACTTCAGGGGCAATCTTTTTCACCAAGCCTTGCAATACTTTGCCAGGGCCTAATTCAGTGAATTGTGTAGCACCGTCTTTAACCATCGCTTGCACACATTGAGTCCATTTAACGGGGGCAGTCAATTGTTTAAGTAAATTGGCTTTGATCAGATTAGGATTAGACACGGCTTCTGCACTAACGTTTTGGTATACTGGGCAGATTGGGGTGTTGAATTGAGTTTGTTCTATGGCTTGAGCCAATTCGTCTTCAGCGGGCTTCATTAATGGCGAATGGAAGGCACCGCCAACTTGTAATACCAAAGCGCGTTTAGCACCTGCTGCTTTAAGTTGTTCGCAAGCGTTGTTAATGGCATCTACATCACCTGAAATCACTAATTGACCAGGGCAATTGTAATTGGCTGCTACTACCACACCGTTTTCTATGCCTTCGCAAATGGCTTCAACTTTTTCGTCTTCAAGACCTAAAACAGCGGCCATTGTACTTGGTTTAAGTTCGCAGGCAGCTTGCATCGCCATAGCGCGTTTGTAAACGAGTTTTAAGCCGTCTTCAAAACTCAAAACACCGTTGGCTACCAAGGCAGAAAATTCGCCTAAGCTGTGGCCTGCAACCATATCAGGTTGAAAGCTATCACCTAAACATTTGGCAGCAATAACAGAATGCAAAAATACAGCTGGTTGCGTAATACGGGTTTGCTTAAGCCCTTCATCAGTACCGTTGAACATTTCTTCAGTAATGTTAAAGCCTAAGATTTCATTGGCTTGATCAAACATGGTTTTAGCCAATGGATGTTGTTCGTAAAGGTCTTTTCCCATGCCTACAAATTGGGCACCTTGACCTGGAAATACATATGCTCTTTTACTCATAATTAGGTTTCAATGTTAGTGGTTTTATAGGAATTATCAAAAGCCAATTCAGCCTTGGCTTTTTTGCTCAAACTTTTTTTAACCAACTCATAACTGTTTAAGGTTAAGCTTTGTATGAGTGGGGCAGGTAAAGTATTGGCATCAATGGTGTTCCAATGGGTTTTATTCATGTGCCAAGCTGCTTTGATTTGATCGGGATAGGCCTCGCGTAATTCAACGGCTTGCTCCGGATCACACTTTAAATTAACCGCGCTAAAATCAGAGATACTGCACAAGGCAAACATTTTTTTATGAATTTTAAACACTAAGTGGTCAGGCCCAAACGGACAATCTTCCCAAACGTAGTCAAGGCTTAGGCAATAGTTTCTGAAGGATTCGATGTCAAGCGCCATGCGCTTCAAAATTACTTGGCCGCTGGGTAGATTCCAAATAACAATTCAAGTTGTTGAGTGCGGTAGTCGAAGATGTTCTGAATTTGTTTCTTTACAAATAGGGCGTGGGCTATTCTGCCTAAAAAACCAAGTGGTAATTTATAGTGAACAACATCGTGCATTAACACGCCGCCTTCAATGGGTGTTAAACTGTGTTTGTGATGCCACAACGCATAAGGCCCAAACCTTTGTTCATCAATAAAGTATTCGCCATTTTTAACATGGGTGATTTCTGTTACCCATTCGGTGGTATAACCTTTCAGGGGCGATAATTTATAAACGATAATTTGCCCGGCAAACATGGTGTCTGTAGGCGCCACTTCATTGGTGATTTTAAATCCCATATGTGGTGGGGTGATGGTTTTTAAATTATGAGGAGACGATAAAAATGCCCAAGCTTGGTCTAAGCTGATGGGTAATTTTTGAACGGAGGTAATGGAATAAATGGCCATATTAGATATGACAATTTAAACCTCTAAATGTTTTAAAACGCTACAGCTTTTTCAACTGCTTCAAGGATGGCATCAATCTCTTGGTGGTTCTTGGCCAAAATGGTTTTGGCTTCATTGGCAAAGCCTTCTGCTTGCGCTTTGTTTTTTAAACCTTTGGCATTTACCATCACATTGAAATAGGCGCCTCTAACGGCTGTTTTAATGCAGAGTAAACCTACACCAGCATCGGTTATACTGTTGGGGTTACCATTGTTGACCATATACTCCAAACAAGGAATGGCAGAGTAGGCAACTTGCATGGTTTTTAATGGAATTTCTGTGGCATAAACTGAAGCTGATTCAATAGCGGCAGATCGCAGTGCTTTTTCTTGATCTGTGCTTTTAGGTAATTGAAAGGCATTCATAATGCCATTAAAGGCTTTAGTGTCTTCGTCAATGAGGTATAAGAGTTGGTCTTTGATGTCTTGTGCTTTTGCAGCCCATGAAGAGAACTCTTCTGTGCGGTCTTCCCAACCGCGTTTATCTGCACTTAAATTGGCCACCATTGCGCCTAAACCTGTGCCGATTGCAGCACATAGTGCACTAACAGATCCACCACCTGGAGCAGGGCTCTCGCTGGCTGTTTCATTTACAAAGTCTGTGATGCTGAGGTCTACGAGTTGTTTGCCGCTGTTTTGTTTGAGGGCGTATTCAATAATGCGTTCTTGAGGATTGAACGGACTTAATTGATTCAAGCCTAAAGACTGAATAGCAATTTCAATCAATTCATTTTGACTGACGCCAATGCTTCTACCTTGTTTTTGTAGATAGTATTTTCCAGCGTCAAGTATGGGTTGCAATGGTAATAGACCTACCAATTCACTGCCGGTTACAATAACACCGCGCTCTTGGGCTTTTTTGCAGACTTCATCAAACGCTTGGTGAATAGATGTGATGTTATAGTTGGTAAGGTTCATACTGATTTGAGCCATACCATATTCTTCAATGTACCAACCTATTGCTTTAACAGATTTTAAAGTGCCTGGTATCCTTACTGGTTCGCCATTGGCATCTGTTACAATCTTGCCTGAAATGGGATTGCCTTCACGTTTTACACGGCCAGCTTCTCTAACATCAAAGGCAATTCTGTTGGCTATACGCGTTGATTTGGTGTTGAGGTTGATATTGTAGGCAATTAAGAAATCTCTTGCACCTATAACAGTGGCACCGTGTTTAGCAGGTAAAGTATTTGGGCCATAGTCTGGTTGCCAAGCTGGTTCTTGAATTTTTTTAGCAAAGCCTTCGTATTCACCTGCTCTAATAACTGATAAGTTTTTGCGCTCAGGATTGCTTTGAGCAGCTTCATACAAATAGACTGGTATGTTTAATTCATTGCCAACGCGTGCGCCTAATTTTTTAGCCCATTCAGCTGTTTCTTCCATACTGATATTGCTAACAGGAACCAAAGGGCAAACGTCTGTTGCACCCATGCGCGGATGTTCCCCTTTGTGGTGGCGCATGTCTATGAGTTCTGCCGCTTTTTGTATGCCTAGAAAGGCCGCTTCTACCACTTGAGCTGGTTCACCTGCAAAGGTAACCACCGTTCTGTTGGTAGCTTTGCCCATGTCCACATGCAGAAGCCTAACACCATCAACAGATTCAATGGCATTGGTAATTTGTTTGATCACATTAGCATCTACGCCTTCGCTAAAATTCGGTACGCATTCAATAATTTGCTGATTCATTGATGCAAAATAAACGGAAAATCAGCTAAAAAAATAGTTGTAAGTAGGCTAATTCAATTAAATTTGTTTTATGCGTTTGCTTTTCATTTTGGCTTTGCTTTCATGTGCTGCTTGTTCTGCTAAAAAGCAGGCAATTGTGTATACCACAGCGGAGTCTTATTTCGTTAAAAACACTGTTTTAGATACCAATCAGTTTCAATTGCAAATCACTGCTCAAGTTGAGTTTGATTCTGTGTTTGCACCTGCTGCAGTTATGGGACTTAACAATAAGCTTACACCTATTGATTTTA
>JAURIG010000089.1 GCA_030832905.1 Bacteroidota bacterium | reverse complement strand
AGTAGCTTGAATGATAAAGGTAATTTTAGCGTTCACCACATAATTGCCTACCGCGCCAAACGCATGTGATTTCCAATCGTATCCTATGGCATTAGCCATGCTGCTGAATGCGTATTGTGGAACACAAGAGGCGTCAATTTTTTCAAATCCAGTCGTTGAATCCTTGGCCACTTTAACCCCATTGCGGTTAGTCAAAACCCCTGCTACGCGGTATGGAAACGGTTGATTATTAGGCAAAATACCCATAAAATTATGGTTGTAACGCGTAAACATGAAATCCCATTGGGTTTTATCAGGTTCAACATTATGGATAAGCTGACCGCCATTGGCAAATGAAAAATAACTGTAATTGGCAGTTTGATCCTTGGCAATTAAAAAGGTATCAATGCGCTGTTGATTCAATCGTGAAACAGCAATGCTATAGGCGCGCGCGGTCACTTTCAAGACCTGAAAACAAGCGTAGTAATCAGCCCCTTTACCATAGCTCAAATTCAAAACATATACCCCTACTGAGTCAGTGCTTTGGCGTTTGAAATGACGCCAGTCTGCAATAGCCGAGGCACGTGCCAAACCTTCTGGTGCATCTACAGCAAATTGAAAGGTTTTGATGTAATTGGAATCTTTGCTGCGCGCATCGTTTAAACTGTACAAATCTGTTTTGTAAACTTTGAGGTTATTGCCTGTATTGATGAATACACCCCAGGCGGTATCTGCTGTTTCAAAACGCAAATCCCAATCATCAGAAGGATGGATTTGAAAGGCATTACTGCTCAAATCAAAATACACATTGTTTTCGTAATCATTGCCGATAAAACAGGTCGTGATTTGGCTATTGCCTTGCGGTAATGTAATGGGCGTTTCTTTCTTAAAACAAGCCGTTAAGCTGAGTAAGACACATCCCAAAACAAACTGATTTAATCGCCTCATAATTTCACTGCACATTGAATAAAAACAGATCTCCCTATAGACACTGGCATGGTGTTACTGCCAGCATTATGAAAACTACTCGACACATTCACAGACTTAATGGTACTCACATTTAACAGATTTTTACAACCTGTTGTAAAGACCAAACGATTGCGCATGAAGGCTTTGTTGATGGTCAAATCAAGCATGCTATAGGCTTGGGTATAAGTGTTGACCACATTACGCAAATTGTCTAGAGCATAGCCAACCGTTTTACCCACGTATTTATAGAATACTGAAACGGTGGTTTGGTCGTAAAAATGCTTTGATTTGAGTTGATAAAATAACTGGGTCCTCAACTCAGGTGAATATAAAAAATGTTGTTTGCCTACCCATTCAAAAGCATTGTTATTGATGCCTGTGTATGCGCCGCCAATATTACCACTAAAACGACGCTTTGAGAACTGCAACATTAGGTTAGTACCTAAAGATTTAAAACGATCAACATTTTGGTAGGTATAGGCCAAAGCGCTTGAATTGATGCGCACCAAAGCAATTTGATTGTATATATTATTGTAAAAATAACTATTGTCTAGAACCAATTGCCATTGTTTGAATTTGAAACGGTATTTAAGTGCTGCATTGTGGTTGTCAGACAACTCAGATTTCAAATCTGGATTGCCCAAAATATTGTGATTGAAATCTACAAAATACAAGTACATTTCTTTTAAGCCAGGGGCTCTAAAACCTCTGCCATAAGCATAGCGAATACTCAAACGTTTTATGCCATCGTATTTGATTTGTAAAGACGGAATAAACGGGGCCGAAAATTGACTGTTGTAACTGGCCCTAAAACCAGGTTTGATGTTGAAGTGTTTAATGGCTTTAATTTCAGCACAAGCAAATACAGCGTAATCATTGATTTTGCCTTTGTCAGCTTCAATCTTACTGCCAAAAGCATTGTTGAGGTTAATGTCATACCCTAATTGATACGCCATTTTTGACCATTGAGCATTGCTATAGGTGCCTCTGCTCATGGCGGTTAAAAAAGTAGTTGAACTATTGGCATCAGGGTTCTGAACCACTTGCATTTGCTCATATTGTGTGAGGTCTTTTAAGTAGGTAACTTTATCGCGTTGGTAATTACTAAAAGACGTTAAAACCTGCCAATAGGCCAATGGATGAATCTTCTTTTCGAGGTTTAAAGAGGTTATGCCGCGATTGGTTAAATAGTATTCATCGTAGGCATAAGCTTCCAAATGATTGATAACTGGTTCGGTTCTGTTTTCTATGGTTTCTTTGAACCAATCCGTTTTAAAACGCAATTTGAGTTTACCGGATTGATGCAACAAAGTAAAATTGCCAAACAATTGTTCTTTGGGTTTCCATAACATGACTCGGCTGTTGGACACAGGATTGTAGCCGCCAAAAAAATTGCGATTAACACTGGCTCCTATATCAATCCCACTCACTTTTAGCATTGCACCAGCGCCAAAATTATTTTGTTTGATGCTCTCAGAATAGGCATTGGCAAAAGCAGTGTAGGGTTTAGCAGAATCCAGAACAATGCGCTTTGAAATCATATTGATCACACCACCCAAAGCATCGGTTCCGTAGATAACAGACAAAGGCCCTTCAATGATTTCAATGCGTTCAATCGTGTTTAAATTCATTTGACCTAAGTCAATGTTGCCATTTTCGCGACCAGTAATGGGTACTCCATCTAACAATATTTTGATGTTTTGTCCGCTGATGCCTTGCAAACTCATAGAAGAGCCGAGCAAATTATCATTACTGATGCGGACGGTATTTTCTTTCAGCAAGAGGTCTTTTAAATTGAAAACACCTTGCTTCTCTATGGTTTTGGCGGTAATGATTTTAACATTGTGCACGGTGTTCGATTGACTGCTGGGCATAATATTACCCGTGGCCACCACTGTGCGTTGATCAGTGGTATCATTAGATTGCGCAAAGGCAATACCCGTTACAGATATTGCCATTGCACAAAAAATATGACGCAGAATCGACAAGGTGCTGTTAAGACTTTACAACAGAACTCAATACCAAACCTGTATTGGTATAAATAGCCAAGTGGTATAAACCTGCTGGCATAGCTTGTAAATCAAGCACAGTGTTTGAGCTATTAAGCACGGCTTGCCCCATTGCATTGTATACGATAATGTGGTCTAATAAGTCTGCACTTTCAACCTGAATTAAACCATTGCTAGGATTAGGATAAACCTTAACCGCAGCAGCTGAATTAATTGGCTCTACAGACATTTGATCTTCTAAAACATTGAAGGTTGTTTTACCCCCTTTGAAAGATTTCATAGATACTTTGTAATAATGGAAATCTGGTGTGTTTACAAAGTATACGAAAGTATCTACCATACTGTATGACATGCCGGTAAAAACTTTCCAATCATAGCCTATGGTTGAGATATTGTTTTGATAAGGCGCAGTCATATCACTGAAAGACACCTGATCGCAATTCTTACCAATATTTTTTGCTACTTTAAGCTTTGGATGGCTTAATACACCTGTAACGGTATAGGGCACTTTAGGGCCACCCATAGAAACCATGCCTTTGTATTTGGTAAAAACCACATCCCATTGATCCATCAATGGTTCTCTAAGACTCAAGGTATTAGTCAACACATTGTAATATACAAACATGCGGTTTTGAAACGCTCTTTTATTAATCCATAAATACTGAGAGTCAGTGTTGTCAATATTAGAAATGATTACATGCCACATGGTGTCAAGCGTAACTTCTTTAACATTGATTTTCTTATACCAATTAGCACTCTTGTTGTACAACACATACACTGAACCGTTGCCCTCTACGTTGTGAGTAGTTGGGTTGTAATTGCCCCAAATAAAATTAAATGGATCTGAAATTTTATAGCCTTTGGTGAAAGCACTCAAGTTCCAAGTGCTGTCGCTGTCATAAAGCGGCTGTAAGGCATATAAACCAGTGGTATCAATATTTCTCCAATTGTTGGCATTGGCGCCAGGCAGTTTCACTAAATTGGTACCTGTAGTTTGAGCTTGCGCATTCTCACCCAATGGAGAATTGACTCTTATGGCCACGCCATTGGCAGGGTTATTAGGAAAATTACTTGGCATTACTGAAAACGCTAAATGCCAGTTGGTGTTAGAAACGGTGGTAACAACACCATTGCCAGTTTGACTGAATTTTTTGAAGCTGTAGTACACATCGTTAACTGAGCCAGCACTCATAATGGTACTGTCATTAGCAGGACATTGTGCAAATACTGAGCTTAAGCTGAGTAATAATGCACTTAATATGATTGATTTTTTCATGGTGTAGAATGAATTATGGCGCAAAATTAATTGCACAATTCACTTCAACACTACAGCAGGGCTAATATGACAAATTACTGACAGTGAACACTTAATACAATCAGCATTCAAAGATGTAACCCACCCCTCTAATGGCAAGAAAATGCTTAGGATTTTTTGGGTCTAACTCAAAGTATTTTCTGAAAGAAAGTATAAAGTTGTCAATGGTTCTGGTAGATGGATAAACCGAATAACCCCAAACTGTTTGCAGGATTTTTTCACGACTTACCACTTCGTTTTTATGTTCAATTAAAAGCTTTAACAACAAGACTTCTTTTTTGGTCAAATTAAAATGCCCATTAACACCTTTGGCTTCATGCTTTTCGAAGTTCACAGTGTTGCCGCCAAATTCAAATTCTCTTAAGTGTTGATGCGGTTGTTGATGCACACCGCGCTTTAAAAGATTATTGATACGCAATTGCAACTCTTCTAAATTAAAGGGCTTGGTAATGTAATCATCAGCTCCCTTTTTTAGGCCAGCTATGCGGTCTTCTACTCTGTTTTTAGCAGATAAAAACAAGATCGGAACCTCTTGGTTTTTGAGTCGAATATTTTCACAAACATTCAGGCCATCAATGCCCGGAATCATGATGTCTAAAATCACCAAATCAAATTGTTGATCGTTGAACTTTTGAATGGCAGAAGGGCCATCTTTGGCGCCAATCACTCTGTTGCCGTCCATCTCTAAGTTCATTTTGAGCAAGTCGTGTAAACTGCTTTCGTCTTCAACCAATAAAATGCGGTTCATAAAGGTATTATTTAAATGTGATAATGAATTGGGTGCCTTGTGGGGTATTGTTTGCTGCTTGTATTTGAGCTTTGTGTGATTTTAAAATTTGTTGAACTAAGTACAGGCCTAGTCCGGTGCCTTTTGTGCTTCGCACAGATTCATTGCCAACTCTGTAAAACTTATTAAAGATGGCTTTTAATTCTGATTCGTCTATGCCAGGGCCATTGTCTGCAACTATTACATCGAAACCTTTAGCATTAGACTGATAGCTTACGCGAATAGTTGCCTGATCACCAGCGTATTTAATTGCATTTTGAAAGAGATTACTGAATACCATTTTAAGGGCCACTTCATCTGCCTTAATCATTTTGGCGCTTTCATTGAATTCAAATTGTCCTTTGAATTGTGAAGTCGTTAAAATCAAATCTGCAACGGAATGTATCAATTCTGTTAAATCCAATTCTGACAAGTTCACATGGTACTGATTGCCGTCAATTCGAGTGGCTACGAGCACATTGTCAAGCAATTCATTTAAGCGATCGGCATTGGATTCAATCTGTTGGTTCAGCTCTGCATGAACGGCTTCTGGTAAGTCTTTGCGCTTTAAAGTTTGAGCACTCAGTTTAATGGCCGTAAGTGGCGTTTTGAGTTCATGGGTTACCGATAACAAAAAATTATTTTGCATGGTATTCAAATTCAATAGCGCTTGCAAACGCTGAAACACCCACACCACGCCGCCAATGATCAAGACCGCTAAAAAAATCACCTCAGAGTAAAAGGCCCTTTGTTTTTTTTCAAAACGTTTATGGATATTCTCAAGTTCACTAGGGTCTAATTCAATCTTTAAAAATTCATGGGAATTCGCTTGGGCATCAATCAAAACGATTTGTGTTTTTACTTGATGTTGTTGGTTCAACTGTGCTAAGTAATTAAGGATGTGTAATTGATTGGCTTTGTATGTCTCATACACATTGCTATCAGTAGGTTCTGAGTGTTGTTCAATAAATTGAGCCAATTTGTTTTCAATCGCAATGACATGCAATTGCAAGTTGTCTTTTTGCAAAGTGTATTCCTTTTTAGTGTACTGAATAAATGAGTACAACCACCAAGCAAACACTGAGCTTAAAAACACCAATATCAGAATAAAAACAACGCGGATTTTCAAATTGCTTTATATTTGTTCAAACAAAAGTAAACAATTCAATTTTAGAAATGCTACCAAAATTTACCAAACAACAATTAGCGCTGCGCAATGGTCAAGATAAACCAGAAATATGGGTGGCATACAAGGGTAAAATTTTTGATGTGAGCGATAGCCGCTTATGGAAAAACGGAAAGCACTATGAACATTGGGCGGGTCAAGACCTAACGGATGAACTAAAAGATGCACCCCATTCTGAAACGGTGTTTTTAAAATTCACAGCCGTGGGTGAACTCATTGATTTATGACAAAATTTTGACATAAAAAAAGCCGCACTTGGCGGCTTTAAAATTTTGATTGTTAAACTTATAAAATCTCTTCAACTG
>JAURIG010000088.1 GCA_030832905.1 Bacteroidota bacterium | reverse complement strand
GGAACCATTACTAGGCATTTAATCCCCTTTGATTTACTGTGCAATTTTTGATGCAGCATGTTGTCAATCAGGGGAATGGCGAAAGCGGCTGTTTTACCGGTGCCTGTTTGAGCAATGGCCAATACATCTTCGCCCTTTGTTATCGCCTTTATGGCTTTGTATTGGATGTCAGTAGGTTTTTTAAAACCCAAGTCTTCCAAGTTTTGTAATATGGTAGGGTGAAAATGGTATTGCGAAAATCTCATGCAGTTGCAAAGTTAGTCTAATTCTAGCCAAAGGGGCAAAAAAAAACCCCGCAACAATTGCGGGGTTAAATATCATCAATAAGCTTATCTCATTTTTTTGTTTGGCTTACCAATACCACTTGATGGTAATGATTTGTTGCGTTTTGAGCTATTGCCAATAGGAGAGGCGTAACGGATCATTGCACAACGGAAACCAATAGTAGAAGTTGATAAGTTTTCATCTAACCATCTACGAGTACCAGGGCTCATCCAATAAGCGCGGTCATTCCAAGAACCACCTTTGTATACACGAGCTTTGTCATTGATTAAGGTTGTAACACCATATTCGTACATTTGCTCATCATTGTTGTATAAGGTAGCATCTTTATAACCAATGTTATCAGATACTTTATAGTTTCTTCTGTTGATGTTTTGAGCTTCTTTAACAGGTTCGAATTTCAAACGACCTAATGAATCTTTTTCTTCGATTTCACCGTATTCGTCTAATTTAACTTGAGTGTAAACGTTACCACGGAAACTGTTGAAGTCATCCATATCTTCAAGTGATAATGGACGGTATACGTCTTTTACCCACTCAGATACGTTGCCAACCATGTTGTATAAACCGTAGTCGTTAGGCCAGTATGAGAAAACAGGCGTAGTGATGAAACCAGCATCATTTAATTGGCTAGCGATACCACCTTGGTCACCCTTGTCTCTTTTAAAGTTGGCCATGATTTTACCTCTGTCTTTTTCTTTGCCGTGGGTCATACGAACTGTTAAATCATTCCAAGCATAAACACGCTTTTCATCAGTGTTCTCAAACTGAGAATTACCGATAGCACCTTGTGCAGCGTATTCCCATTCAGCTTCTGTTGGAAGTCTGTAGTCAGGTAATAAGATACCATCTTTAATGGCAACATCTCTTCTGCCTTTTTTAGTTCTGAAATCTCTCATCATGCCTTTACCTTTTTTACGGGTAGCAGGATCGTATTGATTAGCTAAATATGACTTAGTGTTGAAATTATCTTGATCCACAACACGTTTGTCAACGTATGGGTGAATTTTTTCTCTGTCTAAGATGTATTCGTTTACACGGTCAGTTCTCCACTCAGCAAAAGCTGTAGCTTGCAACCAACTAACGCCAACTACTGGGTAGTCTTTGTAAGATGGGTGACGGAAATAACCTTCTACGTATGGCTCATTAAAGGCCAAACGGCTTCTCCAGCAATTGGTATCTGGTAAAGCTTGCTTGTATACTTCAGGATAGGTAACGAAAACCCTTTGTAACCAATACACATACTCACCGTATTGAATGTTGCTGATTTCAGCTTCATCCATGTAGAATGAGTTAACGGTTACTTTGCGTTCAACGTTGTTGTAATCAAAAAGGACGTCTTGTTCGGCAGATCCCATAACAAAGGCACCAGCAGGTACCAAAACTAAGCCTGGGCCAGTTTCTTGTCCTTTGTAATGATGGTTTTCAAACCCACCCCATTTAGTACTGTTGTATTTGATACCAGTTGTTTGAGACTGGTCTCTTTTGCTGCCACATGCAGGAGCAAGGATTAGTGTGGCGGCTAAAACAGTAGAAAGGGCCAATAAACTCTGTTTTCTTTTCATTGTTGTTCTTATGTGTGTGTATCTATATTAACTGCAAATATGTTCAATTATTGTCTGATAAGCAAATTTTATCAGAAGTCAGGACATCTTAAAGGTTTAAATCTCAATGGTCTATCTCTTAAGCACCAGTCAACAGTAGCACTTACTTCGTGACTGCCTGGGGCAGCTGATCTGGCTGAAGATACTGTAATATCATAGCTGTAACCAAATTTGAAACGGTCTTTTCTAAAGCCTAACAATACCATTAAAGCATCTGAGTTGCCATAAGTACCAAGAGTTTGTCTGTACCATAAACCAGTCACTATAGGACCTTTGTTCACATAAAAACCAAAGTTGATTTGTGTAAAGTTCTGTTGCAACATGAACAAGGCGTTAGGAGAGAAAGTAGCTTGAGAAAAACGTTTTCTGTCTAAAGGTACCACAACACCTGCGTGAGCAGTGTAACGTCTTGGAACGATTCCGTCGTTATTGCTGTAGAACGATTGCACTGGTTGGGTAATGTTGTGCATGGCAAATCCTGCGTAAAATCTTTCAGAATAAGCTAAGATACCAGCCGCAAAGTTAGGGAAGGAAACAGAAGCGTTTGCTTGCGGTTCTTGAGTTGGCAATACAAAGCCTTGAGTTGGGTGGATTTGGTCACCAAATCTCAATTTGCTGTGGTCTATCGTTTTGTTAACCAATGATGCTTGTAAACCACCTCTGATAAAGAAGGTTTTGTTAACTGGTAATACGTAAGAATAAACACCGCTGAATGAGGTGGTGGTCAATAAGCCAGCGCCAGCTCTATCATAGGTAGCCATTAAGCCTACACCACCACCGATTTTGTCGTAGTGTTGGTCATAACTTGCATTAAATGATCTGAAAGTACCTGGCAAACTAGGCCATTGGTTTCTGTAGTTGATAGACATTCTACCAGCAGATTGTCTGCCGCAGAAAGCCGTACCTGCCATGGCAGGGTTGGTGTAAACAGGCGCTGCATAGAATTGCGTAAACTCAGGGTCTTGAGCGTAGGCACTTAGCATGCAGGTAAAACCTAAAACTAAACCGTATATTTTTTTCATAAGTAATTTGGTCAAAACGGAATTTTAGCAAATATATTGTCAATTTTTGTAAAATGTATACTATTTCTGCAATTTTTTTGAAATTAGGCCGTTATGAAGGTCGAAATCAATTATTTTTGTGCTACAAATGAGTCGAATTTATCAGTTTATTACTTTAATTGTTTTTATACTATTGAGCCCATTGGCTCAAGCAGTTTCTTTGGTAAATACCAACTCTGATGTCATTCAATCCTCAATAGCCAAAAGAGCAGCAGCAAATTCTGTTTTGGCTAATGGTCAATGGCTAAAAATAAGTGTTAGCCAAGATGGTATCTATAAATTAGACGCTCAGTGGTTTCAAGCTCAAGGCATTGATATCAGTAAAATTGATCCAAGAACAATTCAATTGTACAGCCACCAAGGTGGAATGCTCAGTGAATTAAATGCAATTCCGAGGCCTAATGATTTGCCCGAGAATGCGATATTGGTTACAGGCGAATCTGATGGTAAATTTGATGCCAATGACTATGTTTTGTTTTATGCGCAGTCACCCAATGTGTGGCAATTCGATCCAACAAGCAAACGTTTTAAACATCAAATCCATTTTTATTCTGAAAAAACCTATTTGTTTTTGACCTATGGCCAAACTTCTGGTAAACGCGTTGTTACTAAAACTGATGGTATGTCACTCACACCAGATAGTACCTTTAATTGGTTCAATTATCATGAATTTCATGAATCAGAAAAAGAGAATATTTGCAGAGAGGGTCGAGTGCATTTAGGTGAGAAATTTGATCAAGTAACAAGTTATACCTTCAATCATACTTTGCCAAACATCATTAGCAATCAAACCGCTAAATTGTATTACCAAGTGGCTTCTAATGCAACTATTGCAAGCAATCTTGTTGTTAAAATTGATGGGGTAAACAAAGATGTGAATAGCTTTTATCCGCTATTGGTTCCAACTAATTGTTTTGAAAGTAATGGAGAACGACAAGTCGCTTTTACGCCCAACCAAAACTTTCAATTAGAGTTTCAATACAACAAGTTGAATTCAAGTTGTAGAGCATGGTTGGATTATTATGAATTGCATGCGTCTAGAAGTTTAGATTATGCAGAGTCATTCATGCCTTTTGCCAATATCAATAGCCTTGCAGTAAACACAACGGCTTATCAACTTAAAAACATAGCTAATGCTGGTGTAATTTGGGATGTTACCAATCCATTATCACCTGCTATTCAAGCTTATCAAACCATTGGCAATGTATCTGAGTTTAGAGTTCAAAATGCAGGTCAATTAAGACAATACGTTTTACAAGACAATCAGTTCAAAACGCCTCAATTCGAATCTATTTTAAGCAATCAAAATTTGCATGGCTGCGCCAATGTTCAATTCATAATTGTTTCAGCGCCTGAATTTTTGCCTGCTGCTAATGAATTAGCAGACTTTCATAGGGTAAACGATTTAATGGATGTTTTAGTGGTTACCCCTCAGCAGATTTACAATGAATTTTCAAGTGGCTCTCAAGATATAGTGGCCATTAGAGACTTTTTTAAGCACGTCTATTACAAGAACACCAATCCAGTTAATCAACTCAAGTACGCCATGTTTTTGGGTGATGCCAGTTATGATTACAAACAAAAATTAGGCTTTCAAAGCAGCTTTGTGCCAGTATATGAATCGGATCCGCACCTGGGCATTCCATACCCAGATGATTACTACTGTTCAGACGACTTCTTTGGCTACCTCGATTCACTAGATGGGGCTTGGATAAATGAGCAAAAATTAGAAATTGCTGTTACAAGAGTGCCGGTAGTCTCATTAACTGAAGCCAATCAATTTGTTCAAAAAGTTAAGCATTACAAATCTACTGCCTCTTTAGGCCCTTGGAGAAATAGTGTAACCCTCTGTGCAGACGATGCTGATAATAATTGGGAAAAAGACTTTGTAAACGACTTTGAAGCCATCTCTAGAAACCTAGATACTAGCTTCTCAAATTTGAATATTAGAAAAGTGTATTTAGATGCTTTTAAACAGCAAAATTTAGGAGGGTCACAACGTTATCCTGACGCCCAAGAAGCCATTAAGAAAGAGTTTGAAAAAGGGACCCTAATATTCAATTATGTGGGCCATGGCGGTGAAGAGTATTTGGCAACAGAAAAAGTCATAGATATACCATTGATTACAGGTTTGAAAAACATGAATACCTTACCAGTGTTTTTTACAGCTACCTGTGAGTTTAGTCGCTATGATGACGCCCTTAGAAAGAGCGCAGGAGAGTATGTGATAACGCAACCTGATGGTGGGGCAATTGCCATGTTTACGACAGATAGAATTGTATACTCTGGTGCTAATGCCGCCTTAACTACCTTTTTTTGGTCCAATTGTGCTTATGTTAAAATTGGCGGTGAATGGCCAAGATTGGGCGATGTCTACAAGAAACTTAAAAATTGGTATGGTCAAAATAGCAACGATAGAAAATTCACCTTGTTTGCAGACCCAGCCTTGAGAATGAATTACCCTGAACATTTTATCAAAATTGACAGCTTGAATCAAATGGATTTTAATGGTCAAACAGATACATTAAAGGCTTTATCAAAGGTCGTTTTTAAAGGTCATGTGGAAAATCTGCAAGGTCAAAAACAAACAGGTTTTAATGGGACTATTTTTCCAGTAGTATACGATAAACAAAGCACCTTTTATACTTTAGGGAATGATGTGTCAGACCTTAAATTGCCCTTTAAGTTATATGATAATATATTATATAAAGGTAGTAACTCTGTCGTGAATGGGGACTATTCATTCTCATTTGTGGTGCCTAAAGACATTAATTACAATTTAGGCTATGGTAAAATCAGTTTATATGCTCAAAGTGCTACAACTGACGCCAGCGGTAGTTCATTAAAAGTACCTGTAGGTGGCACAAATATGTTGGCCATTAATGATACCACAGGTCCTGCTTTAAAATTATTCATTGATGATTATTCCTTTAAATCAGGCGGTTTAACGTCTAGTCATCCCTTGCTCCTAGCAAAGATATTTGATTTGAATGGTGTCAATGCATCAGGCAGTGGGATAGGACGTGATATCATTGCCACCATTGATAAAAACACCAGCTACGAAAAACGCTACGTCTTAAATGCCTTTTACAATGCAGAACTCAATGCCTTTACCTCTGGCAATATCGCTTATCAATTAAACGGTTTGAGCAAGGGTAAGCACACTTATACTTTAAAGGTATGGGATGTCTACAACAATTCGAGTGAAGCTACAATAGAATTTCTTGTAACCGATGACAATCAACTACAATTGGCTTATGCAAAGAATTATCCTAATCCAATGCAAAACAATACGCACTTTGAATTGAGTCATAATTTCGCCGGACAAAACCTAGATGTTGTGATCAATGTTTATGCGTTGTCAGGCGCTTTAATGAAAACCATACATCGTTATTACACACAAGCCCCTGCAGTTATATCAGATTTGCAATGGAATGGCAGTGATAAAAACGAAATGACATTGAACTCAGGTGTGTATTACTATCAGGTTTTGTTAAAAGCAGATAATGGACAAACCACCCAAAAAGTTGAAAAATTAATAAAGGTTGATTAGATATTATTAAAAGATTGATATATTTGCTCACTATTGAATAGAAAATTACTCAAATTTTATTCTGAATGTTTATCGAAATGAATTCC
>JAURIG010000087.1 GCA_030832905.1 Bacteroidota bacterium | reverse complement strand
GTCTATTGAAGATTGGGTGGAACTGCCTCAAATGCCGCACAATACTGCCCTTGATCAGTTGGAATTTAAAGAGACACAAGCCCTTATTAATGCAGCTATTCGATTATTGCGGCCAAGGTGTCAACAGATATTTATCTTAAGCAGAAAAGAGCAATTTAGCCACAAGCAGATTGCGGAAATTATGGACTTAAGTGAAAAGACCATCGAGAATCAAATTACTATTGCCATTAAAGCCATTAAAGGCTATTTGAAAGCTAAGCAATAGTGGTTTTGTCTTTCATGAGCTTCAAAATCATTGGGCTCAATACAATTAAAATGATACCAGCCACTATGGCTATACCGCCTATGGTTTGGTAGCCATTGGTATACAATTCCATTTTTTGAAAGGCATTGAGGTTTTCTGAACCATTGCTGCTGGCCATTGAGGCGCCAATAATACCTGCTCCATATTGACCATAAGCACTGGCTAAAAACCATGAACCCATCATCATACCCACAAAGCGTTTTGGCGATAGCTTAGTAATCATTGATAAACCTATTGGAGATAAACACAATTCACCCAAGGTGATGACTAAATAGGCCAAACAGAAGAAGGTAAGAGGCGTTTTGCCTAGGCTGTCTGCATAAAATTTACTCCAGTAAAAGGTCATAAAGCCTAAGCCTAAAAACACAAAGCCTAAACCGAATTTTACCACTGTGTTAGGTTCTAAACGTTTTTTGGCCAACCATACCCATAACAAACCTACAAGTGGGCTAAAGGCAACTACCCATAAGGCATTGATGGAGTTGTTTACAGAGGTCATGTTCAAGCCATGGCTTTGAACATTGCCTACAGCAAAGAAATTCAAAGAGCCTCCGCCTTGTTCGAAGAAAGACCAAAACAAGACTGAAAATAAAATCAAAATAACGGCAGCCAACATTTTGCCCAATTCTTCTTTAGCCAATTGGGTAAGGGTGTAAATCAAATAGGCTAAAATGACTGCGGCCAAACTGATCATAAACAAATCTGAAAATTGAACAAGGTAGGCGCTACCATCGGCATTGTTGCCCATTATGCTGCTCAAATTCACTTCGAAAGGATAGTAAATCAATAAAAAGAAAAAGGGTATGAATAGTAAAGAGAGCCCCATACTTAACCAACCTTTAGGGATACCTAAAATGGCTTGATTGAATTTGGCTTCATCGGGGGTTTGACCAATAGGGCCGAGCGTTTTTTGAGTAAATAGGAATAAGCCTAAGCCCAATAACATACAGACGCCTGCTAAAGCAAATCCTAAAGACCAGCTAATGGATGTGCCTATATAAGCGATGCTTAATCCGCTTAACAAAGCGCCAATATTAATGCCCGCATAAAACAAGCCATAACCTGCATCGCGTCTTGGGTCTCCAGGTTTGTATAAATCACCAATCATGGTTGAAATATTAGGCTTAAAAAAGCCATTGCCAACAATGAGTATACTAACCCCTAAATAGAACGTAAAACTGCCAGGAACAGCCATCAAAAAAGTCCCGATAATCATTAATAAACCACCCCAAAAGATGGATTTTCTAAAACCAAATAGTTTGTCTGCAAACATGCCACCAATAAAGGCCATAGCGTATATAAAGGCTTGGATCAAGCCGTAGCGTTTATTGGAAATGGCTTCAGCGCTGTTGCGTTCTGTTTGTGGTGAGGTTTCAATGTAATACCTCGGATGCTCAGGGTTTAATGTTTCATGGTTTTCAGTTTTGAATTGCGCTTGTTTAACGGCTAATTCATTGCCAGAAATGCCTTTGTAATTGGCAGATAATATCAGATGTGAAATGTATAGGCCCAACAAAGCACGCATGCCATAAAAACAAAAACGTTCCCACATTTCAACCAAAAACAATATCCAAATTTGTTTAGGATAAGTGCCTTTAAAATTTTGAATGGATTCGAGGGTATAAGTTTGATTCATAGAGCAATGATAAATAAAAAAAGCCGTGCTGCAAAACAACACGGCCTTAATAAATACTTATATTGTTATCAGTTAATGTTCTTTTCTTTCATTACTGAGCTAAGCCATTTCACGAGCATAAACATAACAATGAATGCTACAAATACCAATGCGAAGTTCATTAAGAAGAAGTTAGATTTGTCTTCAAAACCTTCCCATAATCCTGAAAGAATACCTGATAATTTATTGCCCACTGCTGTAGAAAGGAAGAATCCGCCCATCATTAAGGCTGTAATTCTTGGAGGAGATAGTTTAGAAACCAATGATAAGCCCATAGGAGACAAACACAACTCACCGACAGTAATGACGCCATAGGAGGCAATTAACCACCAACTGCTAGCTTTTTCAGTTTCCATGTTAGTAGCTTTTACTGCAGCAAACATTACAAATGCTGATAAGGCAGTAATCAATAAGCCTAAAGCGATTTTCATAGGCGTATTAGGCTCTTTATTACGTCTTCTTAAAAAGCCAAAGAATCCAACCACTACAGGGGTGAGTACAACAACCCAAAATGGATTAATAGATTGATACAATTCTGTAGAGAATAGTTTTAAATCTTGACCTTTTGCGGGAATTTGATTGCTAGGTAAATTAGCAAAATATTTTGCGCTTTTTTCATCAGTAGAATCTCCATTAAATGAAACCGTTTGAGCCATATCAACTTTGTCTGCAACAGAAGCTATAGCTGTTGGCATTTGTCTGTCAGTATGGTCTTCAGCCCAAACAGTCAGAGCATCACCATTTTGATGGAAAATGGCCCAAAAAACTATGATCGTAGCATATACTGATAGTAAAGCTTTGATAGGTTTTTTGTCGTCTTCATTGGCTTTCATCATTAAGTATATGAAGAAACCAATTACAGGAAGACAACCAATAATGAATGCATCATTGGCATCAGATCCTAAAATATTGCCAGGAATAATCCAACCAATGAATCCACAGACTAACATAGGTACAACTGTAGACATTAAAATTGTTGAAGTTGGCATATCACCTGCTTGCAATGGCTTGATTACATCAGCATGTTTAATGTGTTTAGTTGCACTTAAGAATACTAATACGCCTAATAACATCCCTACACCTGCAGCGTAGAATGCGAAGCCCCAACCGTAGTTGATTCGCATGTAGGCAGCTACAAAGTTGCAAATGAATGCCCCAATATTAATCCCCATATAGAAAATATTGAAACCAGCATCTTTGTTCGCTTTATATTGTTCATCATTGTATAGATTACCTACAATAGTTGAGATATTTGGTTTGAAAAAGCCGTTACCTAAGATAATCAATAAAAGGGCAGGATAAAAGGCCACACCATTTGGTAAACCCAAACAAATATAGCCAGCTGCCATTAGTAATCCGCCTATTAAAATTGAACGTCGATAACCTAATAGTCTATCAGCCAACAAACCTCCAATAAAAGGAGATAGGTATACAAGACCTATGTAAGTTCCATAGATATCTGATTTTTGACTTGGTGTAAAACCCATGCCTCCGTTTTCAACGGTATCAAGCATGAATAAAGAGAAAATACCCAACATTAAGTAGTATCCGAATCTCTCCCACATTTCTGTGAAAAATAAAAAGTACAAACCTTTTGGGTGTCCTGATTTTGGTGTTATTTCATTCATATAAACGATGTTTAATGGCAATAATATTCAATTATTGTTAAAAAACAAGTCTATGTGGAATAGTTATGGAGAATGTTTATAGGGCGTCGGCCACTATTTTGAATTTAAGCGATACCACAAATGGCATTTCGTGGTGCATTTGGCGGCGCTTTTTGTATTTGAATACCATTCTGAAGCTTTCCTTTTGAAGAAAATCTTTTAATTCAACATCTTTCATGTCAAGGTTAATGGCTTTGGTTCTGATGTCAGGGATATTGAGTTTATTGGCGACTTCAAATTGGCCTAAATCGGTGTGTTTGATGTCTATGCTCATTTCAGTTAAATCCTTGAAGTTACAATAGTTTAAACTATCGTATACCGCATTGTCAAGGATTTGAATTCTAAAGAACTCCAATTTGCCGGATTTGATTTTAGATTTATCGGTATTGTTTTTGGCCAATTCGCCATCAAGATTGGTTGGGAAGTCTATAGACTCTCTAACAATTAAACTGTCTTCCTTTGAGGTGTCAATTTCCATGTTATTGACAAAAAACAAAGGGTACTCAATAATGACTTCCTTTTGTTTGTCTTTTTTACAATGGCTTAAACTCAAGCACATTATTACTAGTAAAGCTGTTCTGGCAATTCGCAACATGGTATACAAATATACTTATATTTTAACTGGAAACTAAATCAATTTACTAAAGTCACCGTTCAATGCGCCACTAATACTATCGGATAAAGCCCCTGTATAACTCTTTTTAATATTGACTTTGTTTTCGACCCTTAAAACACCCATCAAGGCAAAAATCAGCGCTTCTTTGAACTTAACCAATTCATCGCCAGGGACTATGAATTCAGCTTCGCTGTGGGTTTTAATGTGGTCCATTAAGACAGAGTTAAATGCGCCTCCGCCAGAAACCAATACCTTTTTGCCAGCACCATTGTTGCCTGCAATTTGATCTATGCTTTTACCGATTTGAAAGCCAATATGATCAACAAAGGTTTTCATTTTATCTTCAGGACTTAATCGTTCGCCATCTTTCACTATTTGCCACAATTCGTGATTGATCCAATCTCTATTTAAAGACTTAGGAAAATCTTGATGGTAGAAAGGAATGCGATTCAATTGTTCAAGCAAAGGGTAGTGTATAGATCCTCTTGAGGCAATCTCTCCATCTTTGTCAAAGTCTTGGTCAAGGTCTCTGGCCACACGGTTAAGGATAATATTAGCAGGGGCAATATCAAAGGCAATGCGCTTGCCATAGTATACACCAGAAATATTGCAAAACCCACCAAGGTTTAGGCAGTAATCGTAGTCATTGAATAACAATTCATCACCAATTGCCACCAAGGGCGCACCTTCTCCTCGCTTGGCCACATCCATGCTTCTAAAATCACTCACAACGGGTAAGCCACACAATGCAGACAAAGAGGCACCGTCGCCCACTTGACGCGTAATGAACGCTTCAGGATAATGGAATACTGTGTGCCCATGTGACGCCACAAGATCCGCTTGAAGGCCATTGGTTTGTATAAATTGATTGACTAACTGGCCTAAATAATGACCGTAAAACACATCTGTTTTGGCATAGGCTAAGGCATCAGCCTTTCTTAATTGAGACAATCTAATGCGCCATGTCTCGTTGTAATCGTAGGTCTCAGCGGTTTTGATATTAAAGGTATATTGTCCTTGGTCAGAAACGATTTCGCACAAGGCTAAATCAACGCCGTCCATAGATGAACCAGACATTATCCCTATCACATTAAAGGTCTTCATTTTGCAATCACTTAATAAGCAAAAATAGAAATTTTTATCTAAAACATAAATTCAGTTGTGCTTTCATTGCGTTTGTAATAGATTTGTACATATGAGGGGCTTGTTTGTTTTGCTTATGACTACCTATGTGTTTGTTGTGCAAGCGCAAAACAATGATGAACGATTAGCTGCTCAGTATTTTTCAAGCAAAGAGTTCACCAAGGCCGCAGACCTGTATGAAGATTTGAGCAATAAACAGCCTCAAAATTTATACTACTACGACAATCTTCTGCAGTGTTACATTCAACTAAAATCATTTAAAGAGGCCGAAAAATTACTTGAAAAAAGACAACGCAAATACCCTGAAGAATACACCTTTTTTGTTGATCAAGCCTATATTTATAAGTTGCAAGACCTGAGCAGTAAGCAGGAAAAAATTTGCAATGATCTACTTAAACTCAAATTGAATGGTGTGGTGCAAACTGAAGCTTTGGCCAATGCCTTTGTCAAGCGAAAGTTTTACGCTGAAGCGATTAAAGTCTATGAACACGCCAGGCAGCATTTCAAAGAAGATTATCTGTTTGCCAATGAATTAAGTGAAGTGTACTTTAATTTAGGACAGGTTGATTTGGCCACAAGAGAACTAGTCATGATGGCAGGGAATGACCCATTTTTGTACGAAGACATTAAAGACAGGTTAGCCGTTAATTATCAAACCGAAGCTCAATATCAAGTCTTGAGTAAGGTCTTGTTGCAACTAATCCAAAAAGCCCCAGATAATTATGTCTACAATGATTTTTTAATTTGGTCTTTTACCCAACAAAAAGATTGGAATGGGGCCCTGATTCAAGCTAAAGCAGTAGACAAACGATTAAAAGAAGAAGGGCGATCGGTATTGGTCTTGGCCCAAATCATGCTAGAAAACGACGCCTACGAGTACGCTTTAAAATGTTATGACTATGTATTGGCCTTAGGCGACAACAAACGCTATTTTTACCAAGCACAACAAGGGGTATTAAATTGTGGTTTGCTTCAGATAAAATCTGAAAATGGCGCCAGCATTGAGCGACTTAAATCCATTGAAACAGCTTACCTCCAATTCTTGAATACCAACGGCCGCAACTGGCAAACAGCTCAACAAATGAAAGACCTTGCTGAGTTGTATTTGTATTACATGCACAATGCCAAATGGAGTATTCAATTAATGAAAGAAGCCATAGCCATTCCTGGTTTGTCAGAAAGCATATTGGCCAATTGTAAATTGGTTTTGGCAGATGCCTATTTGGTTAATGGGGAGTCATG
>JAURIG010000086.1 GCA_030832905.1 Bacteroidota bacterium | reverse complement strand
CGGTCAATTTAACTGGAGATACCATCCCTCTAATTGATATCCCAGATTGGGACTTTCATTGGCAGGGCACTTATGATTTTCAAAAACCAATTGTCTTGCCAATTGGCACAAAACTAGTTGGTATGGGAGTATACGATAATACCACTAATAATAGTCACAATCCCAATTCACCTCCCCAGGATGTATCAGCAGGAGAGGCCACAACAGACGAAATGATGTTGTTTTATTTTTCTTATTTAGGCTTTAAACCAGGTGATGCCAATATTGTGATTGATACCAATTCACACAAGCCTCACCATTTAAATTGTATTAGCACAGCCATAGCGGCAACAGAAACGCATTTGCCAATAGACGCTCAACCTAATCCTTTCAATTCACTCATTACTTTAAGCAATCCAATGGGCGAATATGCAACCGTTACTGTATACAATGCTCTAGGTCAGATGGTCTTTGAAGGGGAGCAAATTCAGCAAATAGCTACGCATGAATGGCCTTCTGGGATGTATGTGTTAAAGCTACATTCACAAAACACCCAAAAGACCATTAAACTGATTAAGCCTGAGTTCTGAAAATGATTTGCTTGTTGAGCTCATCAATCACGATGGCTTGATCTTTCTTGACTTCGCCACTTAGGATTTTTTTAGACAGTTCATTCATGACCTTTTTTTGTATCACCCGTTTGAGTGGTCTTGCTCCAAATTGAGGGTCATAACCTAGTTCAGATAGCCATTCAATGGCCTCAGGACTTACACTTACGTGCATACCTAAGTCTTGAAGTTGTTCTGTTAGTTTTTGCATTTGTAACTTCACAATTGATTGAACATGGTCTCTGCTCAAAGGTTCAAACATGATCACCTCATCAATCCTGTTTAAGAATTCTGGGCGTATAGTGTTTTTGAGCATCTGATATACCTCGTTTTTGGTTTTGGCCATCACTGAATCGCGGTTGTCTTCATCCAGTAATTCAAAATTATCCTGAATGATATGAGCGCCAATATTACTGGTCATAATGATGATTGTATTCCTGAAGTTAGCCGTTCTACCTTTGTTATCGGTTAATCTGCCGTCGTCAAGTACTTGAAGGAGAATGTTGAAGACGTCAGGATGTGCTTTTTCAATTTCATCCAACAATACTACAGAGTAGGGTCTGCGCCTAACGGCCTCGGTTAATTGTCCGCCTTCATCATAACCAACATAGCCTGGAGGAGCACCTATTAATCGGCTTACTGTGTGCTTTTCTTGGTACTCACTCATGTCAATTCTAACCATAGCATTGTCGTCGTTGAATAAAAATGAAGCGAGCGCTTTTGCCAATTCGGTTTTACCAACACCTGTGCTGCCCAAGAAAATAAAGGAACCAATAGGACGTTTAGGATCCTGAAGTCCAGCTCTGCTTCTTCTTACAGCGTCGGATATAGCTGCAATCGCTTCTTCTTGACCAATTACCCTTTTGTGCAATTCCGCTTCTAGGTGTATGAGTTTTTCTCTTTCGCTTTGAAGCATGCGGTTCACAGGAATACCGGTCCATTTGCTTACCACTTCAGCTATATCTTCGGCATCGACTTCTTCTTTTACCATTGGTTTGTCGCCTTGTACTCTGATCAGTTCTTTTTGAAGTTCTAATACTTGAGTCTCTGTCTCTTTGATTTTACCATATCTCAATTCAGCCACTTTGCCAAAATCCCCATTGCGTTCAGCTTGATCGGCTTCTACTTTATATTGCTCGATCAAACCTTTGTTGGCTTGGATTTTTTCAACCACTTCTTTTTCGCTTTTCCAACGGGCATTGATGCCGCTTCTGGTGTCGTTTAGGTTGGCAATCTCATTGTTGAGTTTGCTCAACTTGTCTTCATCATGCTCTTTTTTGATGGCCTCTCTTTCAATTTCCAATTGCATGATTTTACGGTTCAATTCATCCAATTCTTCAGGTAAAGAATCTATTTCAATTCTTAGTTTAGATGCGGCTTCATCTAACAAGTCAATGGCTTTGTCTGGTAAAAAACGATCGCTGATATAACGACTAGATAATTCAACTGCATTGATTATGGCTTCATCTTTAATGCGCACCTTATGGTGGACTTCATAGCGTTCTTTTAAGCCCCTCAATATGGAAATGGCATCTTGAACATCAGGTTCTTCTACCATGACTTTTTGAAAACGTCTTTCAAGGGCTTTGTCATTCTCAATGTACTTTTGGTACTCACTCAATGTAGTGGCACCTATGGCTTTTAATTCGCCACGGGCCAAGGCCGGTTTTAAAATGTTTGCGGCATCCATTGCCCCTTCACCTTTTCCTGCACCCACCAAAGTGTGTATCTCATCAATGAATAAAATCAATTCGCCATTGCTTTTAATGACTTCATTTACAACGGCTTTTAAACGTTCTTCAAATTCACCTTTGTATTTAGCCCCCGCAATTAAAGCGCCCATGTCTAACGAAAAAATAGTCTTAGATTTTAAGTTTTCAGGTACGTCGCCTTGAACGATACGTCGGGCCAATCCTTCTGCAATAGCCGTCTTACCAACTCCAGGTTCGCCAATAAGTACAGGGTTGTTTTTGGTTCTTCTGCTTAAGATCTGCAATACGCGTCTAATCTCTTCATCTCTGCCAATAACAGGATCTAATTTGCCCTTGCTGGCCAAATCATTCAAGTTTAAAGCATATTTTTTTAAAGCATTGTATTGTTCGCCACCTGACTGTGAGTTGACTTTGTTGCCAGCTCTCAAGGTTTCTATGGCTATTTCTGCTGCTTTAAATGATACACCTGCATCTCTGAGCAATTGACCAACAGCATCTTTACTCTCAATGAGGGCTAAAATAATGTGTTCTATGGCAACGTATTCGTCACCCATTTGACCCATTAGTTTTTCAGCTTGCATGAGGGTAGTATTGCAAGCTCCAGATAAAGACTGAGTAGGGGTTCCTGCTGTAATTTTAGGCAGTGATTTAATCAATGCATCATTAGCTTGCTTGGCCCTTGATGCCTGTGCACCAACTTTGCTGAATACAAAATTGATAATGGCATCGTCTTGATTGAAAATACTGCTCAAGATGTGGGCATTTTCAATGCTTGGATTTTGCTGTTCAAAGGCCAATTGTTGTGCGTCTTGAATGCACTCTTGAGCTTTGATTGTAAATTTGTTAATGTTCATAGTTGTTTAATTCGTATCAAAAGGGCCTCCATTTAGCAAGGTCTGAAAAAAGGGCATTAAACAAGACTAAATGTCTATTTAGTAGGGGCATGAGCTTAAGAAATCGGAATTTTTTTCAGGTTTTTTCTCTGTTTAAAATCATGTAAGTTTGCATGACTATGTTTACCCCGCTCAAAATAGCATTAATTGGCTATGGTAAAATGGGTCAATTGATAGAACAATTGGCCATTGAAAAAGGCCATACCATTGTGGCTAAAATCCACTCAAAATCAAATGATACAGAATGGGCTCTATTGCAAACTGCTGATGTGGCTATTGAATTTACTCAACCAGAGGCAGTATTGCACAATATTAAAAAGTGTTTTTCGTTCAAAGTGCCTGTGGTAGTTGGAACAACTGGTTGGTATAACCACCTCGATGAGGTTTTGGATTGGCAAAAACATTCCAATGCAGGGCTTTTAACCGCAAGTAATTTTAGTATAGGCGTGAATGTGTTTTTTAAAATCAATCAAATTTTGGCATATATGATGGACCCAATTCATGGCTATGAAGTGTCTTTACAAGAAATCCATCACATCCATAAAAAAGATGCCCCTAGTGGTACCGCCATTACTTTGGCAGAAGGTATATTAAAGTCATACAAACAAAAACAACAATGGAAGTTAAAAGACGCTTCAACTGAAAGCCATGACCTTTCCATTGAAGCCTTGAGAATTGACAATGTACCAGGTACGCATTCGGTAACTTATACTTCAAACATAGACTCCATAGAAATTAAACATACAGCTCATAACCGCAATGGATTTGCCTTGGGTGCTATTCAAGCCGCCGAATGGTTGAAAGGCAAAACAGGCTATTACACTATGCAAGATTTAATTGGACTTTAAGCCTAATATTATTTTATGACCCCTACAAATTTCACGACCTTTTTAATGTTCTACATTCCGCTTTATGTGTTGTCGCATACAGGTTTGTTTTTCTTGTTCAAAAAAGCCAATGTTAAACAGGCTTGGTTAGCCTTTGTACCTATTGCCTGTTATTGGCCATGGATACAATTGTCTCAAAGGCCAAAAACTTGGATGATCTGGGCGTTTATTCCAGCGGCAGATGTGGTAATATGGTTTTCTTTAGTCATTGACTTAATGGAAAGCTTTGGTAAATTTAAATTTGGTGAACAAGTTTTAGGGGTATTGTGCCCATTTTACATGTACCCTAAAATGGCCTATGACGCTAAAGTAACATACTTAGGGGCCGCCAGAAATGCTGATTTCAGAAAAAAGTATATCCCCAGTAAAAAAGGAACAGTTAGAGAGTGGTCTGATGCTTTGTTTTTTGCCATCGTGATTGCCTACATGGTAAGAATGTTTCAATTGGAGCCTTATAAAATTCCGACATCATCCATGGAAGACAGCATGATGGTTGGCGATTTTTTATTCGTGAGCAAAATGAATTACGGGCCTCGTTTTCCGATTACACCAGTGGCATTCCCATTGGTCCATCAAGATTTATTTGGCGCTCAAGCCTACTCCGAAGCTATACAATTGCCATACATGCGATTGCCAGGTTTTCAATCTGTAAAGCGCAACGATCCTATAGTATTCAATGTGCCTTGGGATCAGTACGATCAAACCTCTAGGCCTGTTGACAAAATGCAAAACTATGTTAAACGTTGTGTAGGTATCCCAGGCGATACTTTACAAATTGTCGATGGGGTATTGTGGGTGAATGGTCATAAGGCATTTCAAGCGCCAGGTTTATTGCACAATTATTACATCAGCTTTAAACCCTTAAGCACAGTGCCAAGTTATGAAACCTTAACCAAAGAATACGATGTGTACGACTTTGTGCAACTGAATGAAAGAACCTTTAGAATGGCGCTTTGCGAAGCGGATTTGAACCGCATTAAAACAGATTTTCAAGTTGATTTAGTCAGGGCTCAAACCAATCCTAAACAAGGCAGTTACTATTCGCCTGATGGGATGGTTGAATTCAATGGCATCATCAAAATGAAAGAGGGCCAAAAGCTTAACTACGAAGAAACTAAAAAGTTGGGAATCGTATACAGTGAGCCTTTATCTGCAGATTTAAAATACTTACATGTGTTGATGGACGACAACTACCTTAATCCTTTGAAATATGCTGAAATCCCAAAAATTGACTCCATCAAGCCAAAGTTTCAAAAGACCTCAGCAATGTCTCAAGTCTTCCCTGCAAACGATGCCATTTACCCTTGGAACAAAGATCAATATGGCCCTTTCTACTTGCCTAAAGCCGGCCAGAGTATAAGCATAGACCAACGCAATTATTATTTTTACGAAAGAGCTATTCGCATTTATGAAAACAATCCGAGTTTGGAGTTAAGAGGTTCAACGCCCTATTTGAATGGTCAACCAATAAGCCAATACACCTTTCAAATGGATTACTATTGGATGATGGGCGATAACCGCGACAATTCCTTGGATTCAAGATTTTGGGGCTATGTGCCAGAAAATCATATTGTGGGTAAGCCATTGTTTGTGTTGTTTAGTATTCAATACAAACGCGCCCAACCAGATCCGAGCATGCCGAATATGCGTCAAGAAGATCAATTCGTGAAGGTGAGATGGAACAGATTGTTTAGACCTATTAATTAATTGTTATGTTCTTAGAGGAATTACAAACCATAGAGCAAATTGCTCATGTTTTAGAGAGTCGCGAACACATTGCCATTGGACCAAGCAGTCAAATGGCCATTGAAAAATCGTATCAGTATATTCAAAAGAAAATGCAAAACCCTGATACGGTTATTTATGGCATCAATACTGGTTTTGGCTCTTTGTGTAATACCACAATTCCCAACAGTGATTTACAAACTTTGCAATACAATTTGCTCAGAAGTCACGCTTGCGGAACAGGTCAATTAGTGCCTAAGCCGATTGTGAAGTTGATGTTGTTGTTGAAAGCTAAATCTTTAGCTTTTGGCTTCTCTGGGGTTCAAGTCGCCACAGTGCAATTGTTGCTCGATTTATACAATCATGATATTTTACCTGTGGTCTATCAACAGGGCTCTTTAGGGGCTTCTGGTGATTTGGCGCCTTTGTCGCATTTGTGTTTACCTTTAATCGGAGAAGGGGAAGTTTGGTTAGAAGACCGCATAGTCGAGGCAAAATCTCAATTAGAGGCCCATCAATTGACGCCTGTTGTTTTAGGGGCTAAAGAAGGTTTGGCCTTGATCAATGGCACTCAATTCATGTTAGCTTATGGTGTTTATTGTCAAATTCAAGCCAATAAAATCGTTGAGATTTCAAGTAAAATAGCGGCATTGAGTATTGATGCCTTCAATGCCAGAATAGAACCGTTTTTGCCACATACACATGTGATCCGCAATCAGAATGGTCAAATTCAAATTGCTTCAGTGATTCAATATTTATTGGAGGGTAGTGATATGATTAAAGCGCCCAAACAAAGGGTGCAAGATCCGTATTCCTTTAGATGTATTCCACAAGTGCATGGCGCTAGTTTAGATGCCTTGTCTTATACGGCCTTAACCTTCTCAAGAGAGTTGAACGCCGTTACTGATAATCCTAATATTTTCCCTGAAGATGATATGGTGATCAGTGCGGGTAATTTTCATGGTCAGCC
>JAURIG010000085.1 GCA_030832905.1 Bacteroidota bacterium | reverse complement strand
CGCAATTTTGGAATCTGTCTGCGTTTGAGTTTGATCAAATCAAAACCAGCAACAGAACCATTGCCCAATTCCAATTTTAATTCGCCATAAAGTGTTTTCAATAAAGAACTTTTACCGCTTCCGGTTTTGCCAATTAAATAGGCAAATTCACCTTTATTGATGTCCAAGTTGACTTGGTGTAACACCAAATTTTTATCTTGGAATATATCGGCTTTTTCTAAATGGATAACAGCTTGTTCTGTCATTGCGAGTGGAATTATATAGGGCAAATGTAAGCGATTAAATGACGCCCTCGAACAAGGAATATCAACAAGCGTTTTAAATCTTGGTCAATCGTGCAAAGCCCAGTCTATAATAGGCTTCTGATTGGCTTGTAAAAAGGTATTGGCTTTTGAAAAATGACGACAACCAAAAAAGCCTTGATAGGCAGAAAACGGCGATGGATGAGCCGCTTCTAAAACCAAATGCTGATGGCTAATCAAGTGTTTTTTTTGTTTGGCAAAATTACCCCAAAGCATAAAAACGACTCCAGAACAATTGTCAGAAAGGTATTGAATAACTGCATCTGTAAATTGCTCCCAACCCCATTTTTGATGACTGCCTGCTTGATGCGCTTCAACCGTTAAACAGGCGTTCAACAATAACACACCTTGTTGAGCCCATTGGTTTAAGTTGGCGTGATTGGGCATTGGCAATTGCAAATCAGCTTGAATTTCTTTTAAAATATTGACTAAAGAAGGCGGTGCTTTTACACCCTTAGGTACACTGAAAGATAAGCCATGGGCTTGGCCTGCATTGTGATACGGATCTTGCCCCAAAATAACCACTTTGATTTGCGACAATGGGCAGAGGGTAAAGGCATTGAAAATTTCAGACTTAGGCGGGTAAATGATTTTGCCCAAAGCTGCTTCAGTATCAAGCTTTGCCATCAAGGCTTGTAAGTAAGGCTTTGCCATTTCTGAGGCTAAAAAATCAGACCATTCCACACTTTCAAAACTAATGATTTTGACGCTATTTATATACCATAAACCATTTTAAATTTGTACATTTGAAACGATGTCTTTGCCCGATCATATTGCCCAAAAAATTCATGCATTGCGCGCTGCTTTACGCGAACACAATTACAAGTATTATGTGTTGGCAGAACCCAGTATCAGTGACCTTGAATTTGATCAGCAGCTCAAAGCTTTACAAGATTTAGAACAAGCGTATCCGGAGGCTTATGACCCTGATTCGCCCACTCAAAAAGTAGGCGGCGAAATCAATAAACAATTTGCCACATTTGAACATGAGTTTCCAATGTTGAGTTTGGGCAACACCTACAGCGAAGCAGAATTATTAGAGTTTGATAAGCGCATACAAAAACAATTGGGGCACACCAATTACCAATACGTTTGTGAATTGAAATTCGATGGCTTATCCATCAGTTTGCATTACGACAATGGCCAATTAATTAGGGCTGTTACCAGAGGTGATGGCGTTAAAGGCGATGTGGTTACAGACAATGTAAAAACCATACAATCTTTGAATTCTAGACTTCAAGCGCCCTATCCTGAAAAGATAGAATTGCGCGGCGAAGTGTTTATGCATAGACCCGCTTTTGACCGTTTGAATATGGAACGCGAAGAAGCTGGCGAGCCTTTGTATGCCAATCCAAGAAACGTGGCCTCAGGAACTTTAAAACTTCAAGACAGCGCTGAAGTAGCCAAGCGTCCTTTGGATATTTTTTTGTATCAATTATTAGAGCATAAGCCTACCATAAATACCCATTATGAATCTTTGCAAAGCATACGTCAATGGGGTTTGCCTTGTAGTAACAACACCCAATTGTGCAACAGCATTCAAGCGGTATTTGATTACATCAAGCATTGGGATGAAGCCCGCAAATTGTTGACTTATGACATTGATGGTGTTGTGGTCAAAATCAATGATTACCACCAAAGAGAAGAACTCGGTTATACGGCTAAATCACCTCGTTGGGCCATAGCGTATAAATTTAAAACCGAGGCCGCTTGCACGCCTTTGTTGAGCATAGATTATCAAGTGGGCAGAACCGGGGCAATTACCCCAGTAGCCAATTTACAATCTGTATTTTTATTGGGTACTACCGTTAAACGTGCATCGCTGCACAATGCCAATGAAATTGAGCGTTTGGATTTGCGCGTTGGCGATTATGTATACGTTGAAAAGGGTGGTGAAATCATTCCGAAAATTACGGGTGTTGATTTGAGTAAACGCTCTGATCAATCCATTAAAGTGGCGTTTATAACCCATTGTCCTGAGTGCGGAACAACCTTGATCAGACAAGCTGGAGAGGCGCAACATTACTGCCCCAATGAGTTGAATTGTCCGCCACAAGTGATTGGTAAAATCCAACATTTTATTCATAGAAAAGCAATGGATATCAATGGGCTTGGAGACGAAACCGTTGAACTCTTATACCAAGCAGGTTTGTTAAAATCAATAGCTGATTTATACGATTTAAGTTATGAGCAAGTCATTCAATTAGACCGCATGGCAGACAAGAGTAGTTCTCAATTAATTGAGAGCATACAGGCTTCAAAACAAGTGCCTTATCAGCGCGTTTTGTTTGGCTTAGGCATTCGTTATGTAGGTGAAACGGTTGCTAAAAAATTGGCGGCTACTTTCAAACACATTGATGCATTAAAAGCAGCGAGTAAAGAAGCCTTATTGGCAGTTGATGAAATTGGCGAACGCATAGCCGATTCAATAGTGGAGTATTTTCAATCAGACTTGCATTGTCAAATGATTGAGCGTTTAAAAGCAGCTGGTCTATGTTTAGAAAATACCGCTGAAGCACCTGTTCAATTATCAGATAAATTGCAAGGTAAAATCATTGTGATTTCAGGGGTGTTTACTCAGTTTTCACGCGATGAAATAAAGGCCATGGTCGAACAACACGGTGGCAAAAATGCAGGGAGTATTTCAGCTAAAACCCACTATGTTGTAGCAGGCGAAAATATGGGCCCAGCCAAACTTGAAAAAGCCAAGCAATTGAACATTCCAATTTTGTCTGAAGCAGACTTCTTAGCCCTTATTCAGGCCTAGTCTTTATAGGTGGTCTATAAATCTGCACACATTCAGATTCGTGTGGATTTAATTCAGTTTGTATACTGAACTTAATGGGTTTTGCGTTTTACATTTGCGTGAACGCAAACCATGGCAGCAAATAAAGGCAATAGTTTTAGAAACGTCACTGATGATTATCAAGCAGAGGCAAAGCCCAAAACCTCGGGCAAGCAAGGTGCATATTTTGCTTGGATCAAAGATGTAAGGGTCTTGAGGGTGCTTGGCGCTTTCTTTATTTTGTTTTCTTTGTTTTTGTTGTTAGCGTTTACTTCTCACATCATCAACTTGTGGGGATTTGAAACCGATCAAGATATTTTATTGAGTGGACAATGGTCATGGTATGCTGCGCATAATCCACATGGCACTGCCAATATTATGGGCTATTTGGGTGCCTGGTTCGGGCATTTGTTTATTCACCAATGGTTTGGTTTGGCTTCGTTCATTTTGTTGTTCAGCATTTTTACCTTGGGCACTAAACTGTTGTTCAACTGGCAAATGTATCCGATTGGCAAAACCTTGCGTTACACGTTTTTTATTTTAGTGTGGACCTCATTGTGTATGGGTTTCATTTTTCATAGTAATAATTTATTCATGGGCGGTGGCTTTGGCTACTTTGGTTTTATGTGGTTAAAGGGCTTGATTGGTAGTATTGGTGTGGCGTTATTCTTATTGCTTTACGCCGCCATTTTTGCCATCATAGTGTATAATTTTGATTTCAGATTTAATAGGGCTGTTCCTGCAGACGATAGCTCTGTTGCCGTTGGTTTAAGTGATTACCACGCTGAGGCAGAGGCCATGAAACAACATTTTGAAGCCAATGCGGTGAAGCAAGATGAGGCTGAATTAGCGTCAATTTTAAGTGATGATGATGATGCATTAGAGATCACGGAAACCCATATTCAAGACGAAGAAGATCCGATAGCACCAACAGAGGAAATTGAATTGCCTGCGCCACCAATTCCTTTGTCTGTAACCCCATCACCTATACCTGTTGCACCAGTGCAAGATATGGTGCTTAAAATTGAAACCAATCAAGAAGAGGAGCTAGTAGAAAGTCCTAAGATTGAAACTAAGCCTACGGTGACTTTTAACGATGGCGATTTGTATGACCCAACACTTGATTTACCTGGGTTCCAAATGCCAACCATAGACTTGCTTCAAGACTATGAGTTTGCCAAGGCAGAAGTTGATACTACAGAGTTAGAGACCAGTAAAAATTTAATTATTGCGACCCTCAAAAATTACAATATTGGTATTGCAGATATCAAAGCGAATATTGGTCCTACTGTGACTTTGTATGAGATAGTGCCAGCGCCAGGGGTTAAGATTTCAAGGATTAAAAATCTTGAAGACGATATTGCTTTGAGTTTGGCCGCCTTAGGTATTCGTATTATTGCGCCTATTCCAGGCAGAGGGACTATTGGTATTGAAGTACCAAATAAAAAACCAGAGATGGTGCCAATGCGCCAAATGGTGGCGAGCAAAAAGTTTCAAGAATGTGCGTTTGAATTGCCTGTTATTTTGGGCAAAACCATTTCGAATGAATTGTATTTAGCAGACTTATCAAAAATGCCACACTTGTTGTGTGCTGGTGCCACAGGACAAGGTAAATCTGTTGGATTGAATACTTTGATAGTGTCTTTGTTGTATAAAAAACACCCTTCTGAATTGAAGTTTGTTTTGGTCGATCCTAAAAAAGTGGAATTGACTTTATACAACAAAATCGAAAGACATTACTTGGCTAAATTGCCGGGCGATGGCGATGCCATTATTACTGATACTAAGTTGGTGTGTAATACGCTGAACTCTTTATGTATGGAAATGGATGAGCGTTATGAGTTGTTGAAGTCTGCCGGTAAACGTAACATCATAGAGTACAATACCAAGTTTAAAGAACGCAAATTATTGCCTACAGAAGGGCACAGATTCTTACCTTATATTGTTGTGGTGATTGATGAGGTGGCAGATTTAATGATGACTGCTGGTAGAGAGGTAGAAACCCCTATTGCTCGTTTGGCGCAATTGGCCAGAGCGGTTGGTATACATGTTATTTTAGCGACTCAAAGGCCGTCGGTTAATATCATTACAGGTACCATTAAAGCCAACTTCCCAGCGCGTTTGGCGTTTAGAGTGACTTCTAAAATTGACTCAAGAACCATTTTGGATAGCAATGGCGCAGACCAATTGATTGGTAAGGGCGATATGTTGTACAGCACTGGTAATGATTTGATTCGTTTGCAATGTCCTTTTGTTGATACGCCAGAAGTGGAACGCATTACAGAGTTTATTGGCAATCAGAAGGGCTATAGCAGTGCCATGTTATTGCCTGAGTTTAAGAGTGAAGAAGACAGCGGCAGAGATGACTTTGATCCTAACGAACGCGATGCTTTGTTTGAAGAAGCTGCGCGATTGGTGGTAATGACTCAACAGGGGTCAACTTCATTGATTCAGCGCAAACTGAAATTAGGATACAACAGAGCTGGCAGATTGGTTGACCAAATGGAACAAGCTGGTATATTGGGGCCATTTGAAGGCGCAAAGGCGCGTAAAGTCTTGATTCCTGATGAAGTTGCGCTGCAACAATTTTTAGACCATCTATATGGCAAATAATCCTTATTTTTGCCGACTTTAAATGCAATTAGATAAGATGAAGCAATTTACTATGTTTTTGGTATTGGTGTTGGCAGTAGCTAACTTTTCATTTGCGCCTGCTGAGCCGAGTGTCAAAGACAAAGAGGTGACCAAACTTTTGAAGGAGATTTCAAAAAAATACAAAGCTTATAAATCCCTTAAGGCTGATTTTTCTGTTTTGAGCGAACCTGCTGATGCCAAAGCGGCAAAGAAAACAGAGAAGGGTAGTTTAACCACTAAAGGCGGCAATTTTAAATTGGTGTTTGGTGGTCAAGATATTTATTGCAATGGTAAATACATTTGGACCTATACCAAAGAGACCAACGAGTGCATTAAAGATAATTACAATGCCAACTCAGGTTCTGGTGTAAATCCTTCAAAGATTTTTACGATTTGGGAGAAAGGCTTTTTGTATACCAGCGATGGCTCATACATGAAAGGCAAGTCAGAGATCAGCAAGGTTAAATTGACACCAACCGATAAGACCAAACCTTATTTCTTAATGAATTTAGAGGTAGATAAAACCGCTAAAACCATTCAAAGTTTAAAGGTGTCTTTTAAGGCAGGCAATAAGCAAACCTATACCATAACTTCTCAAACCCCAAATGCTGCGGTGAGCGATAAAGATTTTGTGTTTGATGCCAGCAAATACCCGGGTGTTGAGGTTATCGATTTAACGACCAAAAAATAGCATACCCAAGGCTGACGAAGGTCATTTGCTTTGACCAATTTTAACTTAATATCTTTGCAAGGTGGTATTACATAATAAAATCAACTCAGAAGAACTTAAGCGCAAGATTAAAGAAAGTGATGTGCCTAGAACGACTATTTCGTTTTATAAGTACCATTACATTACCGATCCACAAGCGTTTAGAGACCAATTGTACATTCGTTGGAATGAGCTTGGCGTGTTGGGGCGTATATATGTAGCAGACGAGGGCATTAATGCTCAATTGTCTGTACCGACAGAAAATTTAGAGGCGTTTAAAGCCCATTTAGAAAGCATAGATTTCTTAGCTGGTAACCGTTTGAACATTGCTGTTGAAGACGATGGTAAATCGTTTTTTAAATTGGCTATTAAGGTGCGCAAAAAGATTGTGGCCGATGGGATTAATGATCCTGAATTTGA
>JAURIG010000084.1:2150-6862 GCA_030832905.1 Bacteroidota bacterium | reverse complement strand
TTCTGCCGCGTTTTGCCGAGGCATTCAAGGCAGAATTATCCCCCGCCATATAGGCATCAAAAGGGGTTTGGGCACTTTGCAGGGTTTGCTCATAAGCGGCTATGGCTTTAGACAACAACTCTACACTTGGCGCCTGCTGGTAGAGTGTTTGAAACCATGGGGCATATAGTTTGTGTCGAGTTAAGCGGTCAAGCAAATCCTTGGTAGACAAGCGCATTTCATTACTGTCTTGAATTGGGAAATGGACTTGGTCTTGAAGATTACGCGCTCTTCCATCATAAAACATAGGCGCGTTTGGATCAAGGTTCATGATTGAAGGGGCATTTCTAATCCCTAAACGTTGACCGACTCCAAAGCTAATGGGAACCGTATCTGCGAAAGCAAAATTCGGCTTGTGGCAAGAAGCACAACTCAGGCTGCTGTCTGAAGACAAAATGGGGTCAAAAAACAATTGTTTACCAAGAGCAATCTCATCTTTTAAGGCATAGTCTATTGATGTATTCTTAGGCAGAGCAAAAGCTGCTAAAACGCTTAGCACCAAAACCATTAACAATATTCCCCAGAAAGCTTTCACTGCCACAAAATTCACTAACTATTTTTTTAAAACCAAATCCTTTGTCGATGATAAATAAAATAACTCGCTGATTAGAGGGTCATTACACAAGTTTTCATCTTGTTATTATTTAAACTGATTTTTTAAGTATCTTCGCCATCTGAATGAAAGTATCACTGAATTGGCTGAAATCATTGATTCCATTGAGTATTTCTCCTGAAGAGATTGAACGCTTATTGACTGGATCTGGTTTAGAAATAGAACATTTTGAATATGTTGATTCTATAAAAGGTGGCCTTAGAGGGCTAATTGTTGGCGAAGTGCTCACTTGCACCCAGCACCCCAATGCAGACAAATTAAAACTCACAACAGTTAATATCGGACAAGGAGAGCCCTTATCCATTGTATGTGGAGCGCCCAACGTTAAAGCTGGCATAAAAGTTATCGTAGCACCTGTGGGCACAACTGTGCATCCATTGCAAGGTGAACCATTTACGATTAATAAAGCTAAAATTCGAGGTGAACAAAGCGAAGGCATGCTATGTGCCGAAGATGAAATAGGTTTAGGACAAAGTCATGAAGGCTTATTGATATTACCAGACACTGCCACCATTGGCACACTAATCACTGATTTATTCCCTGTGCAATCCGATGTCGTTTTCGAAATTGGCTTAACGGCCAACCGTGGAGACGCCTCCTCTCATTGGGGAGTAGCAAGAGAATTAGCTACTTTGCTCAATCAGAAAATAACATTACCTATTACTCAACCCATTGCTCAATTAAGCGATGAACCTATAACGATTACTAACCACGATGAGGAAGCCTGCAGAAGGTACTCTGGCATAGTGCTCAATAACATTAAAGTCCAAGACAGCCCTGAATGGCTTAAACAACGTATAAGTAGCATTGGCTTGAAACCAATCAACAATGTTGTGGATGTTACCAATTACGTATTACATGAATTGGGGCAACCACTCCATGCTTTTGACTTAAGAGCAGTTGAAAAAAACATTCACATCAAACGCAATCAAAATGAAAAGTTCACCACATTAGATGGTGTTGAACGCCAACTCAACGGCCAAGAACTCATGATTTACAACGCCTCAGAGGCGATGTGTATGGCTGGTGTTTATGGTGGCATTCATTCGGGTGTTCAATCAGACACCCAAAGCATTTTCTTGGAAAGCGCTTATTTTTCTGCAGATGTGATCAGAAAGGCGGCCAAGCAACATGGCATTAGCACCGATTCGAGTTTTAGATTTGAACGTGGCACTGACCCCAACATGTGTATTAAAGCCTTGGAAAGAGCCGTTGAATTATTAGCAACATGTGCTAATGCAGAAATTGGCAGTAAACTATACGACCTCTACCCTAAGCCAATCAACAACCAAGCGATTGAATTGCGTTCTGAACGCATAGAAAGTGTTTTGGGGATTGTTATCCCTGAGCAAGCTATAGAACAGATCTTAAATGGTTTGGGCATTGTTATTACCTCAAAAGCAAATGGTAAATACCAATTGGAAGTGCCGCCTTTTAAAAGCGATGTTACCCGCGAGATTGATGTGATCGAAGAATTGATTCGAATTTATGGCTTTGACAATGTTCCGCTTCAACACAACATGCAAATTGCTTTGAACTACAACAACAAGAGCAAATTGCGTCAGACCGAACAAAGCATTTCTCAAATATTAATGGCCAATGGTTTCAGAGAAATCATGAGCAATTCATTAAGCGCTAAAGCCTATTACAATGAGCCGAATTTGATTGAACTTAGTAATCCACTCAGTTCTGAAATGGACGTCATGCGAGGCAATATGTTAATGGGCGCGTTGTCGTCTATTGCTTACAATAAAAACCGCAAACAAAGCAATACCAGATTCTTTGAATTTGGAAGAGTCTATAAAAGCCATCCCAAAGGATTTATTGAGCAAGACCAATTGATCATTATTGCTTCTGGCAACCAATACAACGAAAGTTGGGAAATAGCCAACAAAGCCGTTGACCATTATTACATTTTGTCTGTTGCGAATAAGTTAAAAGCGGCATTCAAAAACCAAAACTTAAACATTGAGTCCAAACAAGTTGAAGCAGATACCCTCAAACAATTTGGCATAAAAGACCAAGTCTTTTACACAGTCATAGACTGGACTAAATTGGCTCAAAACAATAGCTTTAAACTTAAAGACATTCCTCAATTCCCTATGGTAAGACGCGACTTGAGTTTGGTACTCGATCAAGCTACCAATTTCAATGCTATTGAGCGCATTATTTTGGGCTTAAAAAACCAACACATTGCCGCTTGGAATGTTTTTGATGTATACCAAGGCAAACCATTGGAGGCCAATCAAAAAGCCATCAGTATTGCTTTTGAATTATTCGACGCCAATAAAACCATGACCGATGCAGATATTGATCCGATTATGCAAGCATTGATCACTCAATTTGAGTCTCAACTAAAAGCCATCATCAGAAAATAATGGAACAAATCGTCTACAGAATACAAGCCATAAAGGCCAAAGTTCAAGCCCTACAGCAAGAACAGGTTCAATTGCAAAGTGAATTGATGCAAAGGAATAAAGATGTAGAACGACTTAAGCGTTTGATTGATATTCAAAATACCACCATCAAACAACTCGAACAGAAACTAAAAACCAAACGCATTGCAGATGGTGTTCAATCAGATGAACCAAGTAATAACCGCGATTTAAAATTTAAAATCAACGAAATGATTGGTGAAATTGACAAAATCATAGCCCTGCTCCACCAATAAACCAATGTCTCCAGAGTCTAAAATATGGATTTACTTTTCTGAGCAAGCCTTTGAGGATTCTGCATTAGAGTCAATACATATGGCTTGCCAAGCCTTTTGTAAATCCTGGACAGCACATGACCAATCCTTGAAAGCGGATTATCAATTGCATTACAAGCATTTTATTGTTTTAATGGTTGATGAATCCCAAAACAAAGCCAGTGGTTGCAGCATTGATAAAAGCGTTGCCTTTATTCGCAATTTAGGGAACGAATTACAAGTCAATTTTTTTAACCGATTGGCTATCCCCTTTTTAGTCGACAATCAAGTGATCTGCCATTCGTTTCATAACATCACTAGCTTGTGCGAGAATGGTATCATTCAGCCCGATAGTCAAATCTTTAACTTACAAGTCAATAATTTAAATGAATTTGAGCAGACATTCATTATGCCTTTCGAACAACATTGGCTAGCTAAAAAAATTCAAACAACAATCAATTAATATACAATTATGCAAGTAGAAAAAAACAAAGTGGTGTCGTTAACGTATACCCTTACTTTAAAAAATGGAGAAGTGGTTGACACTGCAGACAAAGACACACCTTTTGTGTTTATACATGGTGTTGGCATGACCTTACCTCATTTTGACGCCAACTTAGTCAACTTAAAGGCTGGTGATGCTTTCCAATTTGATATTACAGCTGAAAACGCTTACGGTTTAGGCAGCGATGAATACATCGTTAATATACCAAAAGCTGTGTTTTCAGGCCCTAATGTACCTGAAGATATTCTTCAAGTTGGTCGTATGGTACCAATGCAAGATCAAAACGGTCAACCAATGAATGGTATGATCATTGGCATTAACGATGAAACAGTTGAAATGGATTTTAACCATCCATTAGCCGATGAAGATTTGAACTTTAAAGGTGAAATCATATCCGTAAGAGAAGCCACTGCTGAAGAGTTAGACCATGGCCATGTACATGGTGAAGGTGGCCACCACCACTAATTTCTAAGTGAATCATATTAAAAGCTTACTTGACAGTAGGCTTTTTTTATGCGCAAACTTTTCTTAAAAAGAAAGTGCCAAATGGCAGTAATGACAACAAAAAACACAGTGCGCACTGTTTAAAGCTCAATTGTTTTTGCAAAAGCAAATTGAAAAGCAACAAGCAAAACCAAACAAATAAAACACCATGTATGCTGCCACACAATTTAACCGCCATGGGCATTTGCATCCAATATTTCATTGGCAAAGCTATTCCTAATAAGGCCAAATAACTATAGCCTTCAATTTTGCCAATGGTAATGCATTTTTCAACGCCTGATCTAATTGTACTCATATTAATATACTCTGGTTTTTAATCCTTCAAATAAACTTAATAAACCTGCCTGTTGTTGAGGCTCAGG
>JAURIG010000084.1:0-2051 GCA_030832905.1 Bacteroidota bacterium | reverse complement strand
ATTGTACTCATATTAATATACTCTGGTTTTTAATCCTTCAAATAAACTTAATAAACCTGCCTGTTGTTGAGGCTCAGGACAAGCAATATCTAAAAACTGATGCGCTGAAGTTTCATAAACATGCTTTAATTGCAACAAATGCTGATCACTACCAGCCTGTTTCATCAGTTGCCTAACAGTTGAAATCTTGAAAGCGTCGTCCGCAGGCGCCTGATCAATTAAGTTTTGTAATTGATTTAAATCAGCCCCTTTTAAATGTTGTAATGCATGTAACAGTAAAATGGTGCGCTTATTCTCTATAATATCTCCACCCTCCTGTTTGCCAATATCTTGTGCACTTCCAAACGCATCTAAATAATCATCTTGTAACTGAAAGGCCATGCCCAAATGAAGCCCAAAATCATAAAAAGCATTACAAACTGCTTCGTTGGCCCCGGCCGCTAAAGCGCCCATTTGCAGGGCAACTGCAGGTAATACAGCCGTTTTGAGTTGTATCATTTGCAAATATTCCGCTTCTGTAATTTGAGACTGTTTGGGCAAATTCATATCCATTTGTTGACCATCACAAACTTGAGCAGACATTTTTGTATAGGCTTTTAACAATTGGTCTTTACAAGCATAATTGGTATCCAAAATCAATTGATAGGCTTTGATCAATAAGTTGTCTCCAGCTAAAATAGCCGTCGATTGGTCCCATTCTTCATGCACCGTTTTTTTACCTCTTCTAATAGGGGCATTGTCCATGATATCATCGTGGACCAATGAAAAGTTATGAAAGGTTTCAATGGCTAATGCCAATTTTAATGCCTCTTGATCAAGTTCGCCTTTAACACTATGATATGCCAATAGCAATAATTTGGGACGCATGCGTTTGCCGCCCAATTGCATGATGTAATTCATGGCATTATAGAGATTAACAGGCTTACCGGTAAATGGATGCCCTAACAAATAAGCTTCAAATAAATCAGTATCTACGATGTCGTTTCCCATGCTGTTCGTGTTTTCTTTGTTCTAAAATTAATTCCAAATCTATGGTCCTTTTAACTTTATTGGCGCCAATTACCATTACTTTAACTGCGTCTCCCAATTTAAATTGTTGATGGTACCTCATGCCTTCAACCACCATTAAGTACTGATCAAATTCATAACGATCGCCTTGTATTTGATTTAAGCGCACCATTCCCTCACATTTAAACTCGTTGATTTCAACAAATATACCGAAATCTGTTAAGCCAGTAACCACCCCTTCAAAGACTTTCCCCACTTGAGTTTCCATCCACTCTGCTTGTTTGTATTTAATGGAGGCCCTTTCAGCATCTGTGGCTAAAATTTCCATTTTGGAACTTTGTTTACAGGCCAAATCCAATTGCTCTTCTGTCATTTGAAAGGCTTGCTGAATGGTTTGATGTTTCAAATAGGCAAACAATAGCCTATGGACTAATATATCAGGGTACCTTCTAATGGGCGATGTAAAATGGGTATAATGCTCAAATGCTAAACCAAAATGACTTGGTTTATTGGGGGTGTATACCGCTTTGGCCATACTTCTCACACACATATTTCGAATCACATCTTGCTCTGGCTTACCCTCTACTTTAGCAGATAAATCGTTGATAGATTGTCTGATTTGTTGATCATTATCTATCGCAATGTTGTAACCAAATCTGGCCACAAACCTTTTGAGTTCTTGCAGCTTAAGATCAGATGGAAAATCATGTGTTCGGTATACAAAAGGTTTACGAGGTTTGATTTGATAAGCCCATTCAGCAACCGTTTTATTGGCTAACAACATCAATTCTTCAATGAGTTTATTGGTATCTTGCCTTTGTTTAACTTTCAACCCTATTGGTTGATTTTGGGCATTCAACACAAACTGATATTCAACAGACTCAAAAGCCATTGCCCCGTGTTCAAACCTTAATTTATTGAGGTGTTTGGCAAATGTATTGAGATGATTAATGACCTCATAGTTGAGTCCATGACCTTGGTCTAATATGGCCTGGGCTTCTTCATAACTGTATCGCTTATCTGAATGAATAACGGTTTTAGCA
>JAURIG010000083.1 GCA_030832905.1 Bacteroidota bacterium | reverse complement strand
AAAGGATACCGATACATTCCAAGGTATTTCAATGCGTCTAAAACGCACATAGACAATGCCCACACAGCCAATAGTACTACTTTCCATTTCAAACGCAGTCAAAAATCAATAGGCTTACTGAAAGAATGGAAACTGTTAATGATGTTGTTCGCACTCATTCTTGTCTTTATTAGTATTCTTCAATCGCCAGTGTTTTTGACCTTGGTTAAACGTTTAATGTCAAGCCGATAAACCATGGATCAAATCAAACAATTACCTGAGCACATAGCCAATCAAATTGCCGCTGGAGAAGTGGTGCAAAGGCCGGCTTCAATCGTGAAAGAACTGCTTGAAAATGCGATTGATGCTAAGGCAACAGACATTCATTTATTATTAAAAGATGCCGGCATGTTGTTGATTCAAACAACAGACAATGGCATTGGCATGAGCAGCACAGATGCCCGCATGTGTTGGGAGCGTCATGCCACCTCCAAAATCAGGACCGCTGATGACTTATTTAAAATCAGAAGTTTTGGATTTAGAGGCGAGGCCTTGGCTTCAATAGCGGCTGTAGCCTTTGTTGAAATGAAGACCAAACGCAAAGACGATGCCTATGGCACTTTGGTGAGGATTGAAGGCAACAAAATCATTGAACAATCGCCTGTAAGCCACAGTAATGGCACACAGTTCAGTGTTAAAAATTTATTTTACAATATCCCTGCAAGACGCAACTTTTTAAAATCTATACCCGTTGAACTCAAACACATTATAGACGAAGTAATGCGTGTGGCAATGCCCAATCCGCACATTGCTTTTAAGGTCTTGCACAACGATAAAACCGTATTTGATTTAAAGCCCACTGATGCGGCTAACCGTTTAGCCGAGCTATTGGGCAAGGCAAGTGCTAAAGACTTTTTAGCCGTTGAAGAACTACACGATTTAGTCAATATCAAAGGTTTTGTAGGGCCTCCAGATATGGCCAAGCGCACCAGGGGCGAACAGTTTTTATTTGTCAATAACCGCTTTGTTAAAGACCACTATTTAAACCATGCCATCGTGAGCGCCTTTGACCAAATGATAGCCAAAGAACAATACCCCACTTACAGCTTGTATTTGGATATGGATCCTGGCAAAATTGATGTCAATATTCACCCTACTAAAACGGAGATTAAGTTCGATGATGAAAAGTCTATTTATGCACTCATCAAATCGGGGGTGAGAAAAGCATTAGGACAATTTACTGCGGCTCCAGAGCTTGATTTTGGTGATGTGCAACAATTCAGCAAACCTGTTGTACCTGGTCAAAACCATTCGTTTTTGAGCCAGCCAAAAGTGAAAGTTGACTCAGGCTACAACCCTTTCAATTCAGACAAAACCTTCAACACTGTACAAAAAAAACAGTGGCAGCAGGTCTTAGACAACGAGTACATTGATCAAATCAAATTAAGCAGTCATGAGCCTGTTCAAGAGCGCATGGCTTTTGTAGCCCCTGAGGTGAAGTTTGATGATGCCTTTCAAATGGCCAATGCCTGGATAGTGGTCAAAAAAGACCAAAGCATTTTATTGGTTGATCCAAAGGCCGCACATGAACGCATTTTGTTTGACCAATACTTACAACACATTCAAAACAGGCAAGCGCCTATTCAGCAACTCTTGTTTCCTAAAACTGTTGAGCTTTCACCACAAGATTACGTATTGGCTCACGAACTTATTGATGACCTCAAACACTTAGGCTTTGATGTGGCCGATTTTGGTCAACAATGTTTAATCATCAATGGCATACCAGCAGATGCTCAAAAAGGCAATGAAAAAGACCTCTTAGAAGCTGTTTTAGAATACGTGAAACAAAACAGCGGTGATTTAAAAACCAATAAAGTTAAAACCCTAGCATTGGGCTTGGCTCAAAAGGCAAGCACTCTGCGCAAGCAACTCCTACAAAAAGAGGAGATCATGGAGCTATTACACAACTTGTTTAAATGCGAACAACCAAGCATAAGACCCAATGGGAAACCTGTTTTTGTAGAAATCAACCAACAACAAATTTTTGACCTCTTTAAATAAACCATGCGCTTTAATTTACCACCTATTATCAAACAAATTGTGATTGCCTGTGTGGTACTGTTTATCGGTACTTCATTGTTGCAAATGCGTCATGTATTTGACCTCAATCAAGTCTTGTCTATGCACTACCCAAGTGCGCCCTTTTTCAAACCATGGCAAATCATTACCCACATGTTTATGCATGGCAGTATTGCCCATTTGGTCTTTAACATGTTTGGCTTAATTACCATGGGTACTGTGCTCGAAAACATACTCGGCAGCAAACGCTTTTTGATGCTGTTTTTTTACTCGGGCTTAGGCTCAATTGCGCTGCATTTAATGGTGCAATTATATCAGGTTCATCATTTAAGTGGTTTATGGTTGCCTACCCTACAAGATTTAGGTTTAAGCGTTGACGGCGATAAAATTTATTCTACAGGTAAACTCATTAAAACAAGCGCACAATTAGATGCCATTGCAGGCATGTATTTTCAAACACTTATGGGCGCCAGTGGAGCCATTTATGGCGTGGTGGTGGCCTTTGCCTATTTGTTTCCAAACACTGAACTCATGTTCATGTTTATTCCCTACCCAATTAAGGCCAAATACTTAGTGCCTATTATTATCGGTTTGGATTTGTTTTTAGGCTTGAGTGATTTCCAAGGCGACCCAATAGCACATTATGCCCATTTGGGTGGTGCCATCTCAGGATTTCTATTGGTATATTACTGGAAAAAGCGCGATAGAAAGAACTTTTGGTAAGCTTAAGCGCAGTTGATTTTACTCACTCTGTTTTGGTGTCTGCCACCTTCAAATTCTGCACTTAAATAAGCAGCAACAATTTGCTTAGCTGTTTCAGTGCTGATGAATCTAGCAGGTAAACACAATACATTGGCATTGTTATGCTGCATGGCTAAAGCCCCTAATTCTGGCAACCAGCAAAGCGCCGCGCGAATGCCTTGGTGTTTATTAGCTGTTAAACAAACGCCATTACCACTGCCACAAATTAAAATACCCAATGAATTGGGATCTGCCAAAACAGCCTCTGCTACTGGATGGGCAACATCTGGGTAATCCATAGAATCTGTGTTGTGCGTTCCAAAGTCTTTGGTGGCATACCCTTGGGCTTGTAAAAACTCAACGATTTGGGCTTTTAATTCAACCCCTGCATGGTCTGAACCGATTTGAATTGTAGTGATATTAGACATGTTCTGCTTTTTGTTTTTCGACGCGTTTGATAATGACTATACCCAATTCAAACAATGAATACATAGGTATGGTTAAAGTTATTTGACTCACCACATCTGGTGGTGTGGCGATAGCTGCTACAATTAAAATCACCACAAAGGCATGCTTGCGGTACTTCTTTAAAAAGGCTGATGAAATCAAGCCTAATTTGGCTAAGAAAAACATCAGTATGGGCAATTCAAAAATCAAACCACTACCAACCACTACTAAGGTCATAAAAGATACCACATTGCTGATCACAATTCGGTTTTTGATCAAAGGACTCATGGAGTAATTCGATAAGAAATTCACCGATATCGGACAAAGAATAAAGTACCCAAAGGCAATTCCTACTAAAAATAGGCCAGTGGTATAAAATGAAAACCCTTTGATTTTTGAACGCTCTTTTAGGGTCAAGGCTGGTCTAAGAAATTGCCACAATTGCCAAATGATGAATGGCATAGCGACTATGATACCAAACACAAAGGCCAATTTAAACGACATCATGAACTGACCTGCCATTTCTGTGTTCATGAGTTCAATGTTTAAATTATTTACACAAAATTGATCATTGCCGTAAAAATGATGCGATAAATAACACACAAAACGGTAAGAGATAAAATCCGGACGAAGAGGGGCTAATATGACACTATGGAAAATGGTGTCCATGTAAAACAACGCCACAATAGATAAAATGGCTATGGCGTATGCACTCTTTACCAAGTGACTCCTAAAGGCGTCTAAGTGGTCAAAAAAAGACATTTCTTTGTCTTCTATAGGATCTTGGTCTAGAGGCATTTTCTTGTTTAAAATTACATCACCATGCCACCACAAACATTAATGGTTTGACCCGTAATGTAAGTGCTCATATCACTTGCTAAAAACAAGCAGCAATTGGCTACATCGTCTGTAGTACCACCGCGTTTTAAAGGGATGGTGTCTATCCATTGTTGTTTAACTGTAGCATCTAAGGCATCGGTCATTTCTGTCTCAATGAAACCTGGGGCAATAGCATTGCAACGCACATTACGTGAGCCTAATTCTTTTGCCACTGATTTGGTAAACCCAATCATGCCCGCTTTACTTGCGGCATAGTTTGATTGACCAGCATTACCAGTTAAACCAACAATTGAAGAGATATTAATGATACTGCCCGCTTTGTTTTTCAAAAAGGTTTTCAAACAGGCTTTGGTTAAGTTGAATGTTGACTTCAAATTGGTGTTGATGACATCGTCCCATTGTTCTTCGCTCATGCGCATTAACAAAGTATCTTTAGTGATGCCGGCATTGTTGATGAGCACATCAATGCTACCAAAATCAGCTACCACTTGATCGGCTAAGGCAATTGCTGCATCATGCATAGCTGCATTGCTCTGATAGCCTTTAACTTTAACACCGTATTTTGAACTTAATTCAGCTTCAAAGGCTTGAGCTTTTTCTACTGAACTGGCAAATGTGAATGCAATGTTAGAACCATTTTTAGCAAATACTTCTGCAATGCCTTTACCAATGCCTCTGCTGGCACCGGTTATTAGAGTGGTTTTACCTTTTAACATAATGTCTGATTTGGATGGGCGAATTTAATTGAAAATATTGATTTGTTGAGGAAATAAATTGGGCTATTGTTGGCGCTTGAGTTGCATAGCAAAATGTTGAATACCTGCCTCTTCAAACTGAGGGCCATAGGTTTCAAAACCTTGTTTTTCGTAAAACGGAACGGCTTGTATTTGCGCGTGCATCATGACTTTTCGAGCATAGGGTAAATCAGCCAATACAGCTTGCACCAATGCCGCTCCTACACCTTTATTGCGGTAGGCTTGGTCTACTGCAAATCGCTCTAATTTAATGATGCCCTTGTCTTTGAAACGCCAACGTGCAGTGCCACAGGCATGGCCTTGGCTATAGGCTATAAAATGGGTACAACGTTCATCGTCGTCATCGTATTCTTCTGAGGCATCAACTGCTTGCTCAACTACAAAAACACGTTGTCGAATTTCAAAAGCCGCTTGACGTTCCGCCAAGGTTTTAATTTTAACGACTTGAAGCTTATTGTCCATTGCCTTCTGATTTCTTTTTATCTTCTTCCTCTTTGCGTTTTCTGCGTTCTTCTCTCTCCTTTTCTATCATTTGCTGCAACTTTTCTTCTTCGCTCAATTCAGGCGCAATGCTTTGATCCGTTTTTGCAGGCAAACTGGCTTTGAGTTGTTGTAAGGCTTTTTGTAAGCTGTCTATGGTACTTAAATGTTGAGCATTGGCTTTTTTTAATTGCTCAATTTCAAGACCATTGCGGTCCATGGTTTTCACCAACTCTTTGACTTCGATATACAAAGTTTTATTTTCAACATCAAGGGCTTTATTGAGCCTTTGCATAGAGTCTGCCAATTGCTTGTTTTGGCTAACCAATTTGGTTAGAGGAATCACAATGTCGCCATCACTGCCTTGCTCTATCATTTGCTTGAATTGTTGTAAGTCTTCAAGGTTGTTTTCGAGTTGCACCAAATCCATGCGCATGGTATCATTTTCGTTTTGAAGAGCAGTGATCTTGCTTTGCAACTGAGCTACTTGACCTTGCTGATTGGCGTCAACACCCGCAGCATTGCCTTGCGCTTCACATTGGCGCAATTTGTATTTTAAGTCTTCAATATTGCGCTCTCTCAATTGCAATTGCTCTTTCAATTTAATGATGACTTTGGTATAAGCTTGTTGTTCGGCATCTATACTTTTAGTCGTATCGATTGGCGAAGGGTCTTTTATGCTTTCTTCCCAAATGCTTAAATGGTCAAACCTTACCTTGCTGTTTGGGCCAACATATATCCCAATCTTACCTTTGCTGAGTTCAATATCAGTAAAACTTTTAACGAAGGTTTGATTGATGTACAAATCGTAAATCTTATCATAGGTTTTAATGCTGATGGTATTCTCTGTTTTCGAAACTGCAGCAGACTTTTGCCAGCCATCGCCACTTTGAGCGTTGATGGGAATTTGCTTGTCTTTGTATACCCTTACAATTCTGAATGCTTTTTTCTGATTGATCTCAATTAATAAACCGCCGCCAGACTCATTAGCCATTACAATCACGCCAGCGCTTTGTGCTTTGTTATCATGACTGGCAAACAGCACTTTAGATTCCAATAAAAACCCTTTGTACGATTCTGATTTGTTGGGAAACACGTAGTAACCTGATTGTTTGTTCTGGCGATAGAGTTCAAAATACCCATTTTGAGCAATGAATAAATTATCTGCATTAAAGGTGCTGTTCCAATTTTTATCAGGTTGATCGAACTGCTCGTTAAGGACTAATTTCGTGAATTCTTTATTGACTTCTTGGGCTTGAACAAAAAAACCAGAGCCCAACAAACAAATTAGAATTAATTTCATCATCTTTGCATTTGCCATTAGGGCAAATTTAATACAATTTACTTGAATGAAACGGGCTTTTCTACATTTGGTTTTGGGCATATGCATTTTAGGCTTTAACAGCTGTGCAAATGATATTGAAGTCTTAGCGCCCTACGAAGAAAATGCTGCTATTTACGCCTTGCTTGATCCAAATGCATCAACACAATTCATTAAAATCAACAAAGTATTTATTAACCCCAATGCCAAGTCCAGCGATGTGGCAAAAATTGCAGACTCATTGTACTTTGATAGCATCACACCTGAATTGGTTGA
>JAURIG010000082.1:2908-7457 GCA_030832905.1 Bacteroidota bacterium | reverse complement strand
GCTGTTGTGGTTTTTGGTGCTGATTTAGCAGGAGGGGCATCAATCAATTCTTGCATTTTGTCGTCTTTAGCAGATGCACTTCCTTTTGCAGCAGGAGCACCGTTATAAGAGCTAGCAACTAGAGATACAAATAAGATCAAAGCGGCAAAGATCCAGGTCATTTTCTCAACGCCTTCAGTGGTTCTTTGAACACCAAATAATTGATTGCTTGAAGAAAAATTAGAGGCCAATCCACCGCCTTTAGGATTTTGAATCAACACAATGATGATCATTAAGGCAGCCACTATAATTCCAATTATGAGTATGATGTTTAGCATAAGATTATCTTTTTTCTTTTTTTATTTTTTCAATAAGGTCTACAAATAACGGCTGTTTAGCGGGATTTTGCAAACTTAATTTTTCGTAAGCTTTGATGGCCAAATCCAAATTACCTTGTTCATAGTACATTTGGGCTAAGGTTTCTGAGACAATTTCCAAATCCACAACCTCACTGCGTTTAGCCATGTTCTCTGGGCTATAAAACTCCTTCTTAGGTCGAGAAATTTGAGGGTTGATGGCAATGAACTTCTCAATGATATCTAAAGACTTAGTGCTGCGAACAGCAATTAGCTCAGGTTCTGAGTTGTCTTTTTCAAGTGGCAGAGACTCAATGACTGGTTCTGTTGATGCTGCGTTTGTGTCATCAAAGTCACTATTCAACCATGATAAGAAGTCTCTAGCAGCTGCTTTATCTTGAGTGTTTTGCAATTCAATCGCTGCAGGCTTTTCTGGCTCTGTAACGATATCCTTTAAGAAGGCTTCAACATTGTAAACTGGGTGTTTTCTGAGGGTTTCTGCAACCTGAATAGAATGGTCTTTTTCTACCACTTTTTCTTCTACTATTGACGCTTCTATAATTGACTCTACTTCATTTATAACTGCAGAATCTGTAGGCTTTTCAATGGTTTCTGTAGGTTCTGCGACTTCAATTATAGTTCTTGAAAAGGTGAATTCTGCGGCTATCTCTTCGCCAATCAAATCGGCATCATCAATAGGCGTGGTGATGTCAACTGTGCCCAAATCAAAATTGGCTTCGAACTCAAAGGCCATTTCTTCTGTTTGCTCTTGAGGCTGCTCAGTGGCCAATTCAATTGTGGTCAATACCGGTTCTGTTTGATCCACAAGCAATTCATTGGGTGCTTCTGTTGTATCAAGCTCCGTTAAAAAGGCTTCTGCTGTAGCTGTCTCGATGATCTCAGTTGGTCTTGTATCAAGCACTGGTTCTGGCACTGGTTCAAGCGAAGTTTCAATAGGCTCTTCAGTTGTTGAAGGCAATGATATACTGACTGTTTCTGCAGTTGGCTCTGTGCTTGTTACAATTGGCTGCACAGTCGGCAATTGGTGAATAAATTCGTAAAGGGCTTTGCGATCAGGCACTCTAATAGCAGCCTGCCTGAGCATATCACTGAATTTATAGTGTTGCGTTTGATGGTAATGACGCGCTAATATTTCAAACGGTTTTGAAAAATAGGGATAGTCCTTTGTGAGTTGACGTAAATCTTCAACATCTGCAGGGCTAATGTCTGCATGACTTAAATAGATATCATTTAAACGTTGAAGATTCATTGGTTTACCACTTTAAAGCAACTTTGTTAAATACCTCCTGTATAATTTGTGTGCTCACTTGCTCACTCAAACTGGCTTCAATTGATTGAAAGGTTTCAGTGGCATTAAACTCCTGAAATTTAGAAATATTTTCTGTAAAATTCATCTCAGGGTGTTTTGGGCACTCAAATACAACGCGCACTGTCATGCTGAAACGGTTTTTAGAGGAGCCTGTATTGGCATTACTCGCCACTGATTCTGTTTTGTAATCGACTATGCTACCAGACAATTTGAAATCGCCTTCTTGGCCTACAAGTGTTAATGAGGTTTCTCTCAGAAACTTGTCTTTCATTTGCTCAGTAAATTTCTGACTCAAACTGGGATTCACATAGCTGGCTTGGTTGTTAAAATACTGTATGCTAATGGTCTTAACATCAACAGGAATGTTAATGCCCGATAAACTGTACGAACAAGACTTGCAAGCGGTTAAGCTTAGCAAAAGTATACACAATAGGCTATAGAGGTATTTGTTGCTAGTCATCTAGGTTGTACTGTTTTATTTTTCTGTAGAGGGTTCTTTCAGAGATACCCAATTCTTTTGCTGCTTTATTGCGTTTGCCCTTGTTTCTGTTCAATGCTTTTTTAATCATATCCAATTCTTGATCGGCTATGGTTAAACGCTCTGGTTCATGGTCTTCTAATGGTTGAACATCAATCACATTATTACGCATAATGGGCGTTACATTCGTTGGCGGAATAATAACTGGTTTTTCAAAGTGGTCATTGTAATAAGGTTCATCATATAAAACATGTTGAATGTCTTCTTTATTGTTTTGAATGAACTCTTCTCTGTTGCCACTGTTTTCAACCAATCCAACCACTATACGTTTCAAATCACTGACATCTTTTTTCATGTCGATGAGGAACTTGTAGAAGATATCTCTCTCGCTTAATCCTTGAGCTGATAAATTATCTTGACCATTAAATGCCAATGGCAAATGGCTAGGACTTGCTGGTAAATACATCGCCAAAGTAGCCGCTGAAACCGGCTGTTGCTCAGCTTCTAAGACACATATTTGTTCGGCTATGTTTTTGAGTTGACGGATATTACCAGGCCAATCATAGCGCTTTAATACCTCTTGGGCTTCTTGGCTTAATTGCAACAAAGGCGCATGGTTCTTTTCAGCAAAGTTGCTGGCAAATTTTCTGAACAGTAAATTGATATCGTCGCGTCTTTCGCTCAATTTTGGCACCCTGATGGGTACTGTGGCCAAACGGTAATATAAGTCCTCTCTGAATTTGCCTTGAGCGGCTCTTTCTAACAAATCGCGATTGGTTGCCGCAACAACTCTAACATTGGTTTTGAGCACTTTTGAAGAACCCACTTTGATGAATTCTCCATTCTCTAAAACCCTTAGTAATCTGGCTTGTGTGCCTAGAGGCAATTCGCCGACTTCGTCTAAAAATATAGTGCCGCCGTTGACAGATTCGAAGTAACCTTTACGCGCATCAGTAGCGCCGGTAAACGAGCCTTTTTCATGTCCGAATAATTCAGAATCAATAGTGCCCTCTGGAATAGCACCACAGTTGACGGCAATAAAGTTACCGTGTTTTCTAGCACTGAGCGAATGAATGATTTTTGAAAACGATTCTTTACCAACTCCGCTTTCACCAGTAATTAAAACACTCATGTCTGTAGGCGCTACTTTAATAGCGGTTTCAAGGGCATGGTTTAATGCCGGTGAATTGCCTACAATTTCAAATCGGTTTTTAATGCTTTGTAATTCCATATGAATTAAACGGCTTTACCTATTAGTGTGGTGACGGTTACGCGTTCAATGAGCACGTCTACAAAATCACCTATTTTGTGGTGGTCTTTAGGGAAGACTACCTTGATGTTTTCGTCGTTTCTACCAGACAAATCTTGATCGCTTTTCTTTGATAAGCCATCTGCCAATACCCTAACAACTTTGCCAATATAGGCTTGGTTGTTTTCAAGAGAGATTTTATTCTGTAAGGCTATGATTTCGGTTAAACGTCTTGATTTAACTTCTTCTGGCACATCATCGGTCATTTTCTTCTGCGCCAAGGTGCCTGGTCTTTCGCTGTATTTGTACATGTAACTGAAGTCAAATCTTGAGATTTCCATCAATGATAAAGTGTCTTGATGTTCTTCTTCCGTTTCGGTACAAAAACCAGCTATGATATCGCAACTGATGCCACAGTTGGGGATGATTTCTTTGATCCTTTTAACTTTATCTAAATACCATTCTCTAGTATAGGTTCTGTTCATGGCTTCAAGCACTCTGGTATTGCCACTTTGAGCTGGCAAATGGATGTAATTGCAGATGTTGTCGTATTTTTTCATGGCATACAACACATCGTCGCAAATGTCTTTCGGGTGCGAAGTGCTGAATCGAATGCGCATGTTTGGATCGATTAAAGCAACCTGTTCTAGCAACATGGCAAAACTGACGGCATTGGCTTTTTGCTCTTCCGTGGCTTGTTTGTATTCCACTTTAGGGCCTCCACCAAACCACAAATAACTGTCTACATTCTGCCCCAATAAAGTGACTTCTTTATAGCCAGCTTCGCTGAGTTGTTTGATCTCTGCTAATATGCTTTCAGGTTGACGGCTTCTCTCTCTGCCTCTGGTAAATGGCACTACACAAAAGCTGCACATGTTATCGCAACCTCTCATAATGGATACAAAGGCTGAAACACCATTGGTGTTTAAACGAAGTGGTGAAATTTCCGCATAGGTTTCTTCTCTGCTCAACAACACGTTGATGGCCTTATTGCCTTCTTCAACTTCTGCTATTAATTTTGGTAGGTCTCTGTAAGAATCAGGGCCAGCTACAACGTCTACTAATTTTTCTTCTTCCAGTAATTTGCTTTTGAGTCTTTCGGCCATACAGCCCAATACCCCAATAATCAAATCTCTGTTTTTCTTTTTATTGTTTCT
>JAURIG010000082.1:0-2808 GCA_030832905.1 Bacteroidota bacterium | reverse complement strand
AATTTGCTTTTGAGTCTTTCGGCCATACAGCCCAATACCCCAATAATCAAATCTCTGTTTTTCTTTTTATTGTTTCTAAGTTGGTTGAGGCGATCTCTGATGGTTTTTTCAGCGTTGTCTCTGATGGCACATGTGTTCAAAAACACAACATCTGCATCAAACTCATCTTGGGTTATGCCATAGCCATGGGCGTTCAAAATAGAGCCTATAATTTCACTGTCACTAAAATTCATAGCACAACCATAGCTCTCAATATAAAATTGTTTGCGTTGAATGCTGTTCTTCACTGCCAATTCTTGCGAAATGTCTAAATCTTGCATGGGAGGGCAAATATACAGCTTTTTGTGACAAAGTGTCAGAAAAATAGCGGATTTCGATAAACTGCCTAGATCTTCCGGATGAGGCTTAATCCCATTGGTCCTTGTCTGTAAAATCTTGTTGCTCAGGTGCCTTTTGCTCAGACATTGACTTGGCCTCTTGGTTTTGAGCTTTGAGGGTCCAATCATCTGTTGCTGTTGTTTCTATAAACACATTCCCTGAATGCCTGAATACATGAACATGTAATCCATACACAGTTGCAAGATTTTGTTCGAAAGCATTTACGGTTGAAGTCTCATCAAACGTAAAGCTGCCATACTGTTTTAAATGCAAATCTTTTAAAGGGGTGTTGCCGTCTAACATGGCCTTTTTAGTTGTGCCAGTAGATTCAGCATGGGCCTGACTAAAGCACTCCAGTTTCAAAAAAGGAAAATACTGATTGAATTGCTTTTTAACATCGTGCCATTGTAAGTTGTCTAATAGTTTAAGTTCCATGTACCAAACTTAAACTAATATCTTAAGAGCAAAAGTGACCAATATCACTGTTGGCAATATATATCATCTCTTTTTCGTTATGGATTATAAATACAGTATAAAGCAATGACAATAAGGAAAACCCTAAATTAATATTGTTCAATATTTTAAAAAACTAAACATTAACAAATTTATTTTTATTTGATGATTTCTTTGATAAGCAAATCCTGTAAATTTGATTTATGAAAAAAATTAAATGGTTTATTCTAGGTGTGATTTTAACTGGTGTGGTGTATTATTTCTATCCTGAAAAGCGTTTAGCTGACAATGCCAAAATCAATAAGATTGTAATTAACAAATCGGAAAGAAAAATGATGGTGTATGATGGCAATGATTTGCTCAACACTTATTCAGTTTCATTGGGAGCCTCGCCAGTTGGAGATAAACAATCAGAAGGTGACAACAAAACACCAGAGGGTAATTATTTTGTTAAAGCAAAACTAGGTTTGGGTGTAAGTAAATACCGTAAATCCTTGCATGTAAGTTACCCAAGTCCTGAGCAAAAGAAAATGGGCAAAGATGGATCAAATATTATGATTCATGGACTGGGATCCAAGTATCATTATTTTGGAAAATTTCACCGCTTCTACGATTGGACCCAAGGATGCATTGCTGTTACAGATGATGAAATTGATCAGATTTACAAAGCAACAAAAGTAGGCGTTGCTATCATTATAACTCCATAATTACCTCAAATCCATGCTGTAAATCACACAGCCTTTAATGATGTCGCCGTTGCCTTCTGCATCATTGTAGGCAAATTGGATTTTATTCTCACCTTGTTTGAACAAAGCTGAGTTCACTTCCACTACATTGCTGCCGATTTCAGATGATTTGCCGTTGGCTTTAATCGCCACCTGTTGATCATTGATCAATATAAATGCCTCCATATCGGAATCAATGCCTTGAGAGGTAAAATACATATTGACTTTTGGCGGCAAAGCAGCCTTGTTGATATTAATACTCATTGGCATTGACCCCAATTGATTAGGGTTCTTACCCATCTCTATTACAAAACTACTATTATAGGTTTTAGGTTTAGATTTATCCCAAGAAAACACTTTAACAGCGCCGTCTTCACAAGCATCAAAATGGAATACAAAATTGCGTTCAACAAAATCTTTGGCCCTAGGATCAGTGGCAGCGTTGTCGAAATAATAATCTGCCAATAACCAACCTCTAGGATTCTCATTAAAGGTTTTTACCAACTGTTCATAGGTTGTAGCACTTAATTTTCTGGTGTCAGGAGTATTGTATACCCATTCCCCTTTCTTGTTGTCTTTGTGCATTTGTCTGAACCACACTACTGAGTCTAAACCCAAATAAAAACGAGGCGCTTGTTGAACAGTGGCCATAATCACATCATTGGCTTGCTTATGGTCTTTAATGAACAAGCAAGGTTGTTTCCAGTTCACATAATGGATCTCAGATATGTGCTTGTCTACAACGTCGCCATGAGTTTCTGTTTTAAGTAAAGTTGCAATTTCTGCACGCTTGCTAATTACAAATACCAGCAAAACAAATACTATAGTACAAGTTCTTAAATACGACTTAGAAGCATCGTTCATGCCCTTGCTCAAATATTTCATTAAATTAAAGGCAATGAAATGTAAAGCATAGGCGGCACTTATCAAATACAAGGGGTAAACATAACTCAAATACTTAGCATGAACAGGCTCTCTAAACACAAAACTCATCAATAAGAAAGGCACTAAAAAGCTTGATATTAAAAGATAAGCTAACTTCCTATTGCTTATAAAAGCGAAAACGATGCCCATTAAACCTAGGCCATACACCAATTTAAAATCATAGGTTAAAACCCCCTGGTATACATCAAATGACTTGTACAATTGTTCACCGTCAATGGCGGCAATAGCTGCCTTTAAATTGGGCAAAATGAGGTTGGCCATATTGCCTGGCAAAAACAATTCGATGATAGGCCTCATAAGGTTGTTG
>JAURIG010000081.1 GCA_030832905.1 Bacteroidota bacterium | reverse complement strand
GAACTGATTACACAGTCAGCTTCGCCTAAAAAATTATTTACCTTTTCTGGCAAGTACACCCAAATACAATACGAATCTAGCATTGGAGGATTATACACCTACTTTACCCATATGCTAGGGTATGCGCCAAATGCTGATGAAGGAAAAGTGGAGGCCCTAGCTGCTTTTGGTTCATATGACAATCCTATTTACCATCAATTATGGGAGTGTTTTTCAATTCAAAATCATCAAATAAAAGTGCATCAAGAAAAGATCGAATTGTATTTTTCTATTGATGTTTTTGATGCTTTACTTACAACGATAAAGAAGGAGGATATTGCCGCTGCTATTCAAAAGTTCTTAGAAAATTTTGTGTTGCAATATGTTCAGGATTTAATCAACTTAACGGGGATTAAACGCTTGTGTTTAAGTGGCGGTATATTTGCCAATGTGATTTTGAACATGAGGATTTTTGAAGAAATTACTCCGGAAATTCATATTGTGCCAGCTATGACAGACGAAGGCACTGCAGAGGGTGCAGCTTATTTGGCATATATGGCTGACGAACAAGATTGGCAATGGTTAAAAGCGTTTTCAATGCCTTATTTTGGTTCTGCCTACTCGCAACAAACGGTTGAATCAGTTTTGAAAAAGTGTGCAGCTGTTAAGTATTTTAAGCATGAAAATGATTGGCCAGAAATGGCGGCTAAATTAGTGGCAGAAGGTCAAATCGGTGCTTTGTTTCACGGTCGTATGGAGTGGGGTCCTCGTGCACTTGGCAATAGAAGTATCATTGCAGATTGTAGAGATGAGCAAATCACCAAAAAGATAAATGGTTCAATTAAAAATAGACCTTTATTTCAACCGTTTTGTCCATCGATATTACTTGAAGAGCGAGAGCGCTTGTTTGACCGCTCATATCCTAATAAACACATGACTTGTGCGTTTAAAATGAAGTCAGAATTTAGAGCCCAAATTCCAGCGGCGGTGCATATTGATGGTACTGCTAGAGCTCAGTTCGTTGATCAAAATGACAACCCAAATTATTATCGATATTTATCGGCTTTAAAGGCCATTACTGGTTTTGGTGTAAGCATTAATACGTCTTTTAATAAGCACGGAAGAACGATAGTGGAAACACCAGAAGATGCTTTAAGAGATTTTCTAGATACCAACTTGGATTTTATGATGATAGAAGGGTTCTTGGTGCAAAAAGCATGAACAATGTAATTAGTGTTTTAAATGGTGGATTAGGGAATCAATTGTTTCAATGGGCCCATGGTTTAGCTATTGCAAAGGCCACATCAAGACGATTAATTTTAGACATTGCTTTGAACGAGCAAGACTATAAACGTTCTTTCAATATTATTGATTATCAGACTGATTTTAAGTGCATCAAAACACCCTATGCAGAGATGAGTCGTTTGGGTCTTTTTTGGAGGGGTTTGCAATATGGTGGTATAGAATTGAAAGAAGAAAAAGAGTTTACTTTTAATGTATTTGATATCCATCAATATGATCAAAGAGACTTGATTTTAAAGGGGTATTGGCAATGTCCAAAATACTTTGACAACTATCTCAAGGAGATCTTAAATCAACTGGTTTTAAAAACAACTTCAGCCACTTATAATAAGTATTTACCCTTGGTTCAACAATCCAATTCTATCGCTATTCATGTGAGAAGAGGGGATTATGTACAAGACCAAAAAACCAACGCCTTTCATGGTGTTTGTAGCATGGAATACTATGTAAATGCTATGCAAAAATTAGCGCAATTGGGCATACAAGATAAACCATTGTTTGTTTTTTCAGATGATATTGAGTGGTGCGAAAATCAATTCACTGATTGGGGTAAAGTAACGTTTATTGATGGTTTAAATGATCGGGAAAGTTTGCAATTGATGAGCAAATGCAAACACAATATCATAGCCAATAGCAGTTTTAGTTGGTGGGCAGCTTGGTTGAATAATTTTGCTGAAAAGCAAATCATCGCACCACAAAAATGGTTGAATCAAAGCATTGAACCATTCGATTTAATTCCCAACACCTGGCATAAGATATAATGAAGATAGAGACAGTAATAAATTTGTTCAAAGGCTTAAGAAAAAGTAATTTTTTTTCTGCAATTAGAGAAAACATTAAACCAATAGAATATGAAATTGAATCTAATGAGGTAATAGAACAGAGAAAAAATTTCTATAATCAATTTATATCAGAAAATAATTTAGTGTTTGATGTTGGAGCAAATATTGGAAATAGAATTGTTCCTTTTTTAAAATTAAAAGCAAAAGTAGTTGCCTTTGAGCCTCAAAAGAAATGTGTTAAAATATTGAAAAGAAGATTTGGCAAAGAAATAGAGATAGTTAAAAATGGATTAAGTAATCAAATTGAAATTAGAACTTTTTTCGTCTCAAATGCTAATACATTATCTTCTTTTTCTGAAAGATGGATTAATTCTGTTAAAAATGAAAGATTCAGTGGCCTAAATTGGAAAGCAACAAATCAAATCCAAATGATAACTTTGGATTTAGCTATAAAAAAATATGGAAAACCCGATTTTATTAAAATAGATGTTGAAGGTTTTGAATTAGAGGTTTTGCAAGGTTTGAATACTTCTATTAAATATATTTCATTTGAATACACTACACCTGAGCAGAATGAAGATGCAATTAAATGTATAGATAGAATTTTACTATTAAATCCAGAGACATTATTCAATTATTCTGAGGGTGAATCCATGTCATTAAAATTTGAAAATTGGATAGATGGAATAAAAATAAAAAATCATGTATTAACAAATGAATTTATAAATTCAGGGTTTGGAGATATATATGCTCAATCATAAGGTATTTTTATCAGTTATTCTTCCTTTTTACAATGCTGAAAAGACCCTTGGCTTAGCCATTCAGAGTATATTAGATCAGACTTATACTGATTTCGAATTGCTTTTGTACAATGATGGTTCAACAGATAATAGTTTAGCTGTTGTGAATGGGTTTTCAGATGCTAGAATTCGATTGATCAATTTGCCAAGCAATATCGGACTAATTGACATTTTAAACCAATCATTAGTGGATGCAAAAGGCGACTATTGGGCCAGAATGGATGCAGATGATGTGGCTTTTCCAGACCGTTTGTCAAAACAGGTTGACTTTTTAAATCAACATACAGATTGCGGTATTTGTGGAACCCAAATGCGCATCTTGGGCACAGATGAAATTATCCATAAACCACTTAACGATGCAGAATTAAGGTGGTGGATTTTCAAATCAACACCATTTTCGCATCCAACGGTAATGCTTAAAAGAGCAGCACTTTTAAATACACAACTTTGTTTTAGAAAAGAGGCCTATGTAGCTGAAGATTACGATATGTGGTGGCGTTTTGCCTATCATACCCGTTTAGGCAATTTGGCTGAAGTATTGCTTGAGTATAGAATTCATCCTGCACAGGAAAGTTCTAGTAAACAAGCTATTCAAGCAGATCATTTTAAAGCCAGTCAAGTCGCTTTTTGTGCGTCAATTGGTAGTCCAAAATTGTTTCAAATCGATTGGATTAATCAAACACTTACCCATTCTGAATCGGCTACTTTTAAGAATATAATTAAGACCAATCAATGGTTTGATTACCTCACTCAATCTGCTTCAGCTCAAGCTTTTTTTTCGACAAGCAGTATACAGGCAAAAAGACTAGACTGCCTACTATCACTTTGTAAGCGTATACAACAATATCATCCATTTTACAGCATTTTATTGTTGAAGTCTGATATTAGAAGCGCTTTAAAAGCAGGGCAAATGTCAATCATTTCATTCTTAGTAAAGAGTTTAATATTTTGGAAAACAAGGCAAATAGAATAGAAATAGCAGAGACCATTTATGCGCAGTTAATTGCTAACGAAAACAATGCTATGGCATTGTGGCAAGCCAATTTAACTGCCTTGAAATTAGATGATCAAGCTTTGCCAAAACTTGATGTATTGACTTGCGTATACAATGCAGAAGCTTTTGTGGCACATGCTATTGAAAGCATTTTATGGCAATCTTACCCAAATATTCATTTGGTAATTGTAACAGATCCTTGTACAGACAATACCATTGCTATTATTGAATCCTATTGTGCAAAATATCCTAATATTACTTTGGTTCAAAATCAAGAGCATAAAGGGATTATTGATTGTTTCAATATTGGTTTGAATTATTGCGAGTCTGATTACATAGCCAGGATGGATTTAGATGATTTAATTCATCCCTTAAGATTTGAAAAGCAAATGCACTATTTGTTGTCTCATCCAGATATTGATGTAGTGAGTTGTTTTATGCGGATTTTTGATGAGCAATTTCAGACTAAAGATGTTACCTACAGAGAAGACATGGATATGCAAAAAATAACAACTTTATTTTATTCTCCATTGTCGCACGCAGGTTCAATTTTTAAAGCGAATGTACTACAGTCTTTGAAGTATGTTCAAGGCTACGTGTATGCCGAGGATTATAATTTGTGGTATAGAATTTTAAAACAATTTAGAACCCATGTTTATCCTGAATTTCTGTATTTGTACAGAACCCATTCTAATCAGGTTACCAATACCAAAAATACAGAGATTATTAGAGCTTCTTTGCTTTTGATTTTATCTAAAAACTTGAACGACTTAAACATTGAATGGCGCAAAGAACAAGCTTTGCTATTTGTTAATACAATGATGTTGCACAATCAGAGTATTGATCAATCTAATTGGATGCAAGTCAACGCGCTTTTACAGGATTTGATCAGACATAATGCACAAAAACAATTATTCAACCAGCGCAAATTGAAGTCGTTTATTTACTTGAATTATTGGTTGCCTACTTTTGAACAAGTATACAAGCATATTAGCTTTAGGGACTTATTTATTTCAATCCAATCAGATTGTAATATAGGCTCAACAAGCAACAACATAAAAACAATATTGAAATATTATACCACATGAATTTAGCAGGCAAAAAGGTTCTAATAACGGGCGCAGATGGCTTTATTGGTAGTCACTTGGTAGAGAGACTGATTGATACCGGCGCTGAAGTAAAAGCCTTTTGTTATTACAATTCTTTTAATAGCAGAGGATGGCTTGAAGATTTACATTTAGAAAAACAAAGTGCTTATGAATGTTTAATGGGCGATGTAAGAGACCATGCATTTGTCAACAATGCCCTAAAGCAAGTAGATGTGGTATTTCATTTAGCCTCATTAATTGCGATTCCATACAGTTATCAGGCCTCTAGATCATATATTGATACCAATATTATTGGTGGTCATAATATTTTGCAAGCCGCTTTAGACCAAGGAGTTCAAAAAGTATTGATGACCTCAACTTCTGAGGTATACGGCACTGCCAGATACACCCCAATTGATGAGCAACATCCTAAACAAGGGCAATCCCCTTATTCGGCTACTAAAATTGCAATAGATGCCTTAACAGAATCGTTTTATAAAACCTATGATTTACCAGTAGTTACTGTAAGACCCTTCAACACTTATGGCCCAAGGCAATCAAAGCGAGCCATTATTCCTACCATTATCACTCAATTGCTTAATGGTGAGAAACAAATACAGCTTGGCGCTCTGCATCCAACCCGTGATTTTGTTTTTGTTAAAGACACTGTAGAGGGTTTCCTTAAGTTAGCAGAATCAGACCGTTCCATAGGTCAATCTGTGAACATCGCTACTAGCCAAGAAATTAGTATGGAGCAATTAGCACAAACCATTATTCAATTGATTGAACCTAATGCTAGCATTCAAACAGATAAGCATAGGCTTAGGCCAGAATCGAGTGAAGTAGATCAATTACTTGGCTCTAACGAGTTGTTAAAAACCTTTACGAATTGGGCGCCTCAAACTTCTCTTGAAGCAGGCCTCCAACAAACTATAGAATGGTTTAAACAACCAGAACATTTAATACACTATAAAGGCAATGACTATACCTTATAAAGATAGACTTATCAGCACTGGTTCTAGTATAATTGATGCACTAGAAACGCTTAATAAATTAGGTTCTGAGCCCATTGCTTTTGTAGTCAATCAGGATCAAAAATTAATTGGTTCTTTAACCGATGGCGATATTAGAAGGGCATTGTTAAAGGGCATTGATATGCATGATAAAGTGGATCAAATCATTCAACAGCATCCCGCTTTTTTATTGTCTAACCAAGTTGATATTGCCAAAATACAATCTTATAGACAACGCAATGTAATGGTATTGCCTGTTGTTGATGCTAATCATTGTATTATAGATGTGATCAGTCTAAGACAACAGAGATCATATTTACCCATTAATGCAATGATCATGGCTGGAGGAAAGGGCAGTAGATTATACCCATTAACCAATAATATCCCTAAACCTTTATTGAAGATCCAAGGACAAAGTATAATTGATAGAATCATTCATCACCTCAGGGAATATGGCGTCCAACACTATTGGATTTCAATTAATTATTTAGGCGAACAAATTAAGCAACACATACAAAAACATTACCAATTACAGCATATATCGTTCGTTCAAGAAGAACAAGCATTGGGCACAATAGGATCTGCAGGATTGGTTGATGATTTTGCACATGAAACCACTTTAATAGTGAATGGCGATATTTTATCTGACGTTGATTACGAGGCATTTTATTCAGAATTTAATAATAGTTCTGCTGACATGGCTGTACTCTCAATTCCTTATTCGATTTCAGTACCCTATGCTGTTTTAGAATTTGATCAAGATAGAGTAATTGGTTTTGAAGAAAAGCCTTCATACACTTATTTTTCAAGTGGTGGTGTCTATTTAATAAAAACAAAATTGCTCAAACAATTTGTACCATATAACACAGCCTTTAATGCAACTGATTTGATTCAAGAATTGATTGCGAATGGGCATAAAGTGGTGTCTTATAGACATACGGGCTATTGGTCTGATGTTGGAAGTTTAAAGGACTTTGAACAAGCGCAAAGTCGATTTGCATAACACATGAAAAAGTATCCCATTTCCGTTTTAATAGCTTCCTGTGATGAGGGGTATTTATTGGAAGATTGTTTAAAATCATTGCAGTTTTGTGATGAAATTGTAGGTGTAAATCTTGAATCATCAGATAATACTAAGGCCCTTATGCAGCAATATTGTACGCGTTACGAGGAACATAAACGAGTGCCAATAGTTGAGCTAATACACCCAATTTATATCCCACAATTAAAGCATGATTGGATAATGGTGATAGATCCAGATGAACGATTGACCCCTGCCCTGAAGGATGATATCGTTAACACCATATTTGAGCTGCCAAACACTATTGCAGCGGTAAGAGTGCCCATGTTCAATCATTTTAAAGGCAAAAAACTGGAACATTCAGTCTATGGTGGATTGATTTATTTTAGATTGTTGTATAGAAAATCAGGGATAATATTATCGGAAATTATACATAATTCAATTCAGTTAAAAGAAGGTTTTGATAGAATTAAAATTCCATACAAGGGAAATAATATTGATATCCATTTATGGTGTCAAAGCTGGAAAAAACTATTTGAAAAACATAATAGATATCTTAAAAGTGAAGGTAATAGAATGTATAAAGAAGGATATAAGTATAGTTATACAAAGCAGATAAAATCTTCTATTTTAAAATTCTATTATTCTTAC
>JAURIG010000080.1 GCA_030832905.1 Bacteroidota bacterium | reverse complement strand
TAGGGGCCAAGGAGGTCTTTAAAGACAGCATCAATGTTCAGCTCCTTAGCAACAATATTGCCTCTGAGTTAGGCAATTACAAAACCATTATAAGCTATACTACAGATGGCTCAGAACCACAATTGAGCTCCTACAAGTACTTGACTGCTAAAAGCATTAGCATTCAACGAACCACCACCTTGAAAGCACGTGAGTTTGTTGTTGATCAAACAGGTGCCGTTTTGGCCAAAAGTCCTATTGCCTCTGCGCATTTGTTTCAGTATAATCATAATTACAGTGTCAGCATAAAAGGGCAATACAATCCGCAGTATTCTGGTGGCGGCAACAACGCTGTGGTTGATGGTTTAAAGGGTGACAAAGATTGGCGTAAGGGCCGTTGGCAAGGTTTTCAAGGGCAAAATGTAGAATTTATAGTTGATTTGAAATCAAACCCTAAGTTTGATACCATTTCTATTGGGTTGTTAAAAGATGTTAGGGCATGGATATGCTTGCCAATGGTTGAATTAGATGGCTCTAATGATGGCATCAATTTTACAAATTTAACGGCTGGTGATTTTACTTATCCTCTTACTGATTTGGAAGTTGAGCGGGTAGTAATGCCTTTTACATCCAACTCTAAAAACTATCGTTACAGGTATTACAAAATTAAATTATGGAATGCTGGCAAGCTACCTGCTTGGCACCCTGGAGCCAATGGGGAATCCTTTATTTTTATTGATGAAATTGAATTCAAATGAAGAAAAAAGAGAAAGTCCAATACATATTAGACACCTTAGAACAATTGTATCCGGAGGTGCCTATTCCATTAGATCATAAAGATGCTTACACCTTACTGATTGCGGTGCTTTTGTCTGCACAATGTACAGATAAGCGTGTCAATGAAATTACGCCGGGCTTATTTGCCAAAGCAGATAATCCAACGGATATGTTAAAGCTCAGTGTTGAGCAAATCAGAGAGATCATTAAACCATGTGGATTGTCTCCCGCTAAATCTAAAGCCATTTGGGGGCTTAGTAAAATCATTATGGATGATTACAACGGTCAAGTGCCTAATACCTTTGAAGCATTAGAGTCTTTGCCTGGTGTGGGGCATAAAACAGCTTCTGTAGTTATGTCTCAAGCCTTTGGTGTGCCGGCTTTCCCGGTAGATACACACATCCATAGATTGGCGCAAAGATGGGGTTTAAGTTCTGGTAAAAATGTAGAGCAAACCGAATATGATTTGAAACGATTAGTACCAGAACCACTTTGGAATAAAGTCCATTTGCAGATCATTTTTTATGGCAGAATGTATTGTCCGGCAAGAGGTCATCAGATTCAGAATTGTCCTATATGTTTTCATCTGTCAGAGTCCAAATCAAAAGGTTAACTTTGCAAGATGTTTAAAGGTGTTGTGAAGGATTTGGGGCATATTCCCTATGCAGAAGCATGGGCCATACAAAAGTCTTTGTTTCATGCGGGCATTGATCAAAAATTAAAGCAAGAACTACCGGTTCATCACTTGCTTTTGTGCGAACACCCGCATGTGTATACCTTAGGTAAAAGTGCAGATGCTCAAAATCTATTGATTAGTAAAGCTGAATTAGCGGAACAGAACATCGATGTATTTGATATTGAAAGGGGCGGAGATATTACTTATCATGGTCCTGGTCAATTAGTGGTATACCCCATATTTGATTTAGAACAATTGGGCATTGGTGTAAAAGCCTTTGTTGAAAAGGTTGAGCAATGCATTATTGATGTGTTACAACTCTATGGTATTGCGGCAGAGCGCATACCGAATAGAATAGGCATTTGGATAGACAAAGACCTGCCCAATGAACGCAAAATTGCAGCCATAGGCATTAAATGCAGCAGGCATATAACTATGCATGGTTTGGCCTTTAACATCAACACCGATTTGAGTTTGTTTAATCAAATTATTCCTTGTGGAATAGTAGACAAAGGCGTAAGCAGTTTGGCCAAAGAAATTGGTCGTGAAATTCCTATGTCTGATATAAAAAATCAGATGGTGAATGCCTTTAGCCGTATCTTCGAATTACAATTTTAATACAACCATGAAAACCTCTAACATTATTCTATTGTCTATCCTCGCCATCTTTTTATTAATTGGCTTTAACGGATGTAATACTTACAATAGTTTATCAACTACAGACGAAGCTGTAACTGCCCAATGGCAACAAGTTGAAGTAGCTTATCAGGCTCGTATGGACAAAACCAAAAATCTATTTGAGATTGTTCAAAGTGCGGCTGATTTTGAAAAGCAAACCTTAGCGGATGTAATGGCTGCCAGAAGCAAAGCCACTTCAATTCAAATTGATGCCAGTCAATTGACCCCTGAAAAATTAGCCGAGTTCCAAAAAGCTCAAGATGCTTTTAGCTCATCATTAGGTCGTTTAATGGCGGTGGCGGAAAATTACCCTCAATTGCAGGCTGTTCAAGCTTTCAGAGATTTTCAAGCGCAATACGAAGGCATGGAAAACCGCATAGAAACAGAGCGTAGACGTTTCAATGAAGCTGCCCAGAACTTCAATACCAGCATCAGAAGATTCCCAAGCAATGTTTGGGCCGGTATGTTTCATTTCAAAAAACGCGCTTACTTTGAAGCTGCTCAAGGTGCAGAACAAGCTCCTGATATCAAAGCCATGAAGTCTGCTCAATAATGAGCCTATTCAATAAACCTTTTTTTAGTCCTCAAGAAGCTGAGGCCATTCAACAAAGTATTGTTGAGGCAGAATGCTTATGCAGTGGAGAAATCCGTGTACACATTGACCGTAATTGCAAAGGAAATGTGCTTGATAAAGCCCAAGCGGTATTTATAAAATTGGGGATGCAATCAACTCGATTGCGCAATGGGGTATTAATTTATTTAGTGCCTAAACAAAAACTCATGGCCATTATTGGCGATGTTGGGATACATGAAAAAGTTGGTAAAGATTTTTGGGATAACATTTACCTTCAAATGAAAACCGACTTCGCAAAAGAGCAGTATTGCGAAGGTTTACAAACAGCGATTTTGTCAGTAGGAAAAGCACTGCAAACGCATTTCCCTATTCAAGACGATGATCAAAACGAATTGAGTAACACCATTAGTTATGGGGACTAAACGCATGATCATAAAACGATTTATTTATGTGATCACACTTGGTCTTTGCTTGGTGTCAAACCTGCTTATGGCGGAAGTTCAATTCCCTCAACAAAGCCAACCACCCCGATTGGTTAATAATTTTTCAGCCGCCTTTCCTGACTTGTTAAGTGCAGAAGAAACGGCCAATTTAGAAAAAAGTTTAGTGGCCTTTTCAGATTCTACTTCCAATCAAATTGTAGTGGTTATTGTTGATGATTTACAAGGCTTAGAGCCATGGCAATACGCCACAGAGTTAGGGCAAGCTTGGGGGGTAGGGCAAGCCAAAGAAGACAATGGTGTTGTTATATTAATAAAGCCAACAAAAGAAGGCATCGGTCGTAAAACGTTTATTGCTGTTGGGTATGGTTTAACGGCAGTTATTCCTGATTTAACGGCAAAACAAATTGTGGAGCAAGAAATGTTGCCTCAATTTAAGCAAGGTCAATACTATTTGGGTATTCAAAAGGCTTGCTCTGTCATCATGGGCTTAGCCAATGGGGAAATACATCATCAAAATTACAAGCAGAACAGCCCAGGTATCAAAACCTCTTTGTTGATTAAATTCATCATCATAATTTTGATTATTATTTACTTGGCCAGTAAATCAAATGGTGGTGGTACTGCTATTGGTCGACGAGGTGTATTTATAGGTCCTTTCATGGGAGGAGGGTTTGGAGGAGGATTTGGTCGCGGATCGGATAGTGGCGGATTTGGTGGTTTCGGTGGCGGTGGATTTGGTGGCGGTGGTTCAGGCGGAAGTTGGTAGTTATGTTAGAAAATGTACAATTACAAGATGTTTTGGTCTTAGATATTGAGACCGTCTCTCAGCAAGCACAGTTTGCGGATTTAGACGCGGATTGGCAAGAATTATGGGCAAAGAAATCTGCGCATTTGCAGCATGCCGACGACAATCCTGCATTAATGTATGATAGAGCGGCGATATATGCTGAATTTGGCAAGATCATTTGCATTGGCTTGGGGATTTATCATGTGATTGATGGTCAGGTTCACCTGAAAGTAAAAACCATTCATGGACATGACGAGAAAGCTTTACTGCTCGAATTTGCTGAATTGCTCAATAAACACTTTAATCAAACAGAGAAGCATAAACTATTGGCCCACAACGGTAAAGAATTCGACTTTCCTTATTTAAGTAGACGCTTGTTGATCAATGGCATCGCCCTGCCAAAAATCCTTGATACAGCCGGTAAAAAACCATGGGAAATACAGCATTTAGACACCATGGAATTATGGAAATTCGGTGACTACAAGAGTTATACCTCCTTAAATGTATTGGCCAAATGTTTTGGTATTCCATCCCCGAAAGAAGACTTAGATGGCAGCCTAGTTGGTCCTATTTATTGGCAAAACAAAGACCTAGAACGCATTGCAAATTATTGCAAAAAAGACATCATTACGACTGCTCAGATTTTTATGAAATACAAACAAATGGAAGTCATTCCAGAGTCATTTATAAAAATTTCTGAGTAAATGCAACCTTTTTCGGTTATTTTTGTCTAATACTTAAAGCCCTATTGCGCTTTGAAGCTCTTCAAAAAGACATATTGTGCCCTTATGTTGTTTGTGTGTAATGCCTTCATATTACATGCTACTAGGCCTACTATGCACAGTTCAGGCTTGAGTTATACCAACCTCAACTGCGACAAGGTTCAGTTGAATTGGACACAAGGCAATGGCAATATGCGTGTCATTGTAGCGCACGAAGGCTCTATGCCAACTTATGTGCCACCAGATGGGGAAACCTTTAGTGCGGATCCTAAGTTTGGAGGCTCTGTTGAGTATGATGCGCCTAATAAAAATTTTATTGTATACAACGGCACAGGTACCAACTATGTTATAGTTACCAATTTGCTTCCAGGGAAAACCTATTATTTTGTTATTTACGAGCATGATAATAATGGGAACTCTACAGAGTATTATACTTCTGGTGCGCCTTCGATCAGCGTAACCACTTACGATGTCAAACTTGATTTTAAATCATATCCAATTGATAGTTGTCAGATGACTAATAGTTTCCGATTTAGAAACTTATCGAGCTCTTCGATTCCAGGCATCACCTACAAATTTGATTTTGGTAATGGCACATCTACTGATACAAATGTTGTTCACCATTTTAATTCTGCTGGTTATGTCAATACCTATTTGTACGCGATTACCAGTCTAACTGGTTGTCCGAGTATGATTGTTAAAAATGTTAAAATTTTTCAAAAGAAAATTGCCTATATAGATTACAGCTTATTCAAGGATACTCAGTGTCTTGAGAACAATTATTATCAATTACAGACAAAGCCAATCATCGGACAATTTCCCCTGAGTTGTACCTATAAATGGTGGTTCGCTGATGGCGATAGCACTACCTTCCCAAAAGTCAAAAAGAAGTACAAAATCAGTGGCGTATTCAATGCTGGTTTGGAGCTCACGGTGATGAGTTATTCCCAGCCTACCAATTGTAAGGATACTGTTCGATTTATCTTAACGGTATTGCCCAGCCCTGTCGGGAATATCAATATCAATGATACCTTCCAATGCTTAAAGCACAACAAGTATATTTTTACCAATCCGGATAATACCTTAACGTATTATAAGTGGTACTTTGGTGATACAGATTCTAGTTCATCGCGCATTGATTCGCATGTTTACAAAAACACTGGTACTTACAAAGTCATTCACGTGGCTTTTGCCAATACTGGTTGCCAGGGTAGAGACACCATAGATGTTACGGTTTTGCCCAATTTAAATAGTGGTTTTTCTGGATTAGATTCCTTTTATTGTGCTAGCAATGCCATAACGACACTTATTCCCAATGTTAAAGGAGGTACATTTTATGGCTACCCAACTATAGGGGATACTTTAATTTCAAATACTGTTGGTTCACACACCTTGACTTATATTGTCAAAGATGCTTATTGCGCTGATACCACTAGTCAAGCTTTTAGAATAGCGCCAACCCCAAAACCTAACATTGGTAATGATACTGCTATTTGTTCGGCTATAAGTTATACGCTAAAAGCAAATGAAACCGGTACTTATTTATGGACGACCGGGCAAATCACATCTTCGATTACAGTAGCTGCTACAGGTACATACGGTGTTTTAGTTACCCAAGGTAAATGTTCAGCATATGACAGCACCAATATTGTATTCAGTACTAAACCTAAAGTGAAATTAGGCAATGATACAGTATTGTGTAAAGGGGGAGGATTGTGGTTGAATGCTTACTTCCCTAAATCAACCTATTTGTGGAATACTGGTAGCACTGATAGCAGTATTTATGCTTACAATGCTGGTAAATATGTGGTAACTGTTTCTAATCCTTGTGGCAGCGTTAAAGATTCTATCAATGTAAATTTCCAAGGAGAATATTGCGATTTGTTTATGGCCAATGCCTTTTCACCAGGTAATGACTGGGTGAATGAAGTTTTCATGCCTCGTGGTCGTAACATCGATGTACAATTGTTCCAAATCTTTAATCGTTGGGGTGAAATGGTGTTTGAAACCAATCAGAACAACACCGGTTGGAATGGCACTTACAAAGGGGAATTGGTTCAAGAAGGCTTATACATTTGGAAGTTGTTTTACACCACCAAAAATGGGCCTTATATCAAAAAGAGCAATGCCTTTGGGCAAGTCTTGTTGTTGCGTTAAGCAATGGTCTCAAAAATCGTCTTTTCAATAATGTCACAACATTGATTCACCTCATTGGCTTGAATGATCAATGGCGGCGCAAAGCGAATAATGTGCTCATGGGTTTGCTTGGCCAATAAGCCATTGTTTAATAGCGCTAAGCAAAGATCATAGGCTGTTTTGCCATTGCCCCAAGGTTGAACGACCATAGCATTTAATAAGCCTTTGCCTCTCACTTCTGTAATGTTTGGATGTTTGATTTGACTTAAACGTTGTCTAAACAAGCTGCCCATATGATGGGCATTTTCTGCTAATCCTTCATCTTGTATGACTTTTAAGGACTCAAGCGCCACCGCACAAGCTAATGGATTGCCACCAAAGGTGCTGCCGTGTTCGCCTGGTTTTAATGTATTCATGACTTCTGCAGAGCTAAGTACCGCAGAAACTGGTAAGACACCACCACCAAGGGCTTTGCCTAAAATTAAAATATCTGGTTTGACTTGCTCATGGTCGCAAGCTAAAAGTTTACCGGTTCTGCCAATGCCGGTTTGAACTTCATCAGCAATCATCAACACATTGTATTTTGTGCAAAGTGCTCTAACTGCTTTTAAATAACCTTCATCAGGCACAACTACTCCAGCTTCGCCTTGAATAGGTTCAAACATAAATCCTGCTACATTGGCGTCTTGAAAGGCAGTTTCTAATGCCGTTAAATCATTGTAAGGAATGATCTCAAAGCCTGGCATAAAGGGACCAAAACCACTGTAAGATTTCGGGTCTGTACTCGAGCTAACAGCAGCTAAGGTTCTACCCCAAAAATTGTCTTCAACAAAAATGATTTTAGCCTGATTTTTCGGAATGCCTTTAACTTCATAAGCCCATTTGCGACAAAGCTTAAGGGCCGTTTCGCCACCCTCAACACCTGTATTCATTGGCAACATTTTTTCAAATCCGAAATAATGGCAAATGTATTCGGCGTATTC
>JAURIG010000007.1 GCA_030832905.1 Bacteroidota bacterium | reverse complement strand
ATTTTGAATACATTTTTATGATACGTTTCTTTATTGTTCATTTATCATATTCAGTATGGGGTGAAGAACACCCCATACACGAAAAAATCTTCGTCTCAAGGGTGTTCTTCACCCTTGAGTTATATCGTCATCTATTCAGTATGGGGTGAAGAACACCCCATACACAAATAATCTTCGTCTCAAGGGTGTTCTTCACCCTTGAGTTAAATCGTCATACATTCAGCATGGGGTGAAGAACACCCCATGCACGAAAAAACAAGTTAAAGATAAAGTCTCTAAACAAGCGCCAAAACAACTGGCGACTGACAATCGTACAAATCAATACAACGCTGTAATTTATCGGCAATTTCAATAGGATAAACTTCAGAAGGCGCAAATCCCAAACGTAAAAAATAGTCTGGAATTTCAGTGACTACATACAATGGTTTAGTTGGCGTTTTAGAGGCTAAGGCATTCACCAATTTTGAACCAATCCCTTGTCTTCTGTGGGATTCAACAACCCCCAAAGAACATAACTCAGCACAGCCATCGTGTTCTAAGATTCTTCCCAAGCCAAGGATTTCATCGTTCAAGGTGGCTAAATAAAATTGCTGGGCATGAACCTGATCCATATCTAAGTTCATAGACTCCAGCAATTCTAAAATATCAATCAGGTCTGATTCTATGGCTTCTTCAATTACAAAAGCAGCTTGCATGTTTATTTGATCAAATAACCAAGCTTCAATTGCAAATTAAAACACAGCGGTACTTCTCTCGATAAAATAGCAAAACCATAGCGATTGTTTGGATAATAGCCATAGGCATCAGCTCGGTAATCGTTGTAAAAAGAATTGTATAGATAATTATAACGATCGGTAATTTGACCAGTATAAGTGCCATAACCAACGCCTGCGGACGTTTCAAAACTAAATCTATTAGCGAAAACAAACTGCTTTCCGAACTGCATCATAACGGTTAGAAAATTTTGTTGTTTGGATTTAACATCTACAACTGTTGATTGATAAGTGTTGTAATCATATTGTAAAACATCGTGTTGGTAAAAGGTTGTACCAAAAGCTATGGTTGGTTGAAAAAAAGACCCATTCAACAAATGCGAATAGCGATCAGAACGGCTTTTCATTTCTGGCATGCGGTAAAATCTAATACCTGCATTAACAAGGGCACCAACAGGTGTGTATTTGCCAAAACGTTTGCCTACACCAATGGCATTTAAACCAACCTCATAACTCATGCCTGGAGCAATTGATTTTTCATAATTCAATTGAATGCGATCACCCGTTGGCGATAAATAATTGAACTTTAAATTTTGGGTTCTATTATCTGCATAAACTATTTTATCTTTCATTGGATCTGCAAAAGTTTGCACCATACCATTGGCAAACACTATGCGCTCTATTTCTGTTTTATCAATGACCAATACTAAGTTATTAGGATTAAATTGAGGCGAGTATTTGACTTCATCAATTCCAATTTCGACAATCTTAGCTAGCACTACTTCTTTGTTCTTTTTGTAAATGGTGTCAGAAGGAGTTTGAGCCATTAAACTGCTAAATAACAAGCAGGTCAATAAAGTGAAAATTTGTTTCATAAGCGTTTCTTATTTGAATCAAAATTAAACAAAAAAAGAGAGCAGACCAAGCTGCTCTCTTTAAATAATTGTTGTTTTTGATAAGTGGGCTTAATACCCCATTCCACCCATATCTGGGGCACCATGACTGTGTGGCGCTTCTTTCTCTTTAATTTCAACCAAGGCACACTCAGTGGTTAAGATCATACCAGCTACAGAGGCGGCATTCTCTAAAGCCACACGGCTTACTTTAGTTGGATCAATTACACCAGACTTGATTAAATTTTCGAACACTTCAGTTCTAGCATTGTAACCAAAATCATCTTTACCTTCTTTTACTTTTTGAACAATGATGGATCCTTCACCACCGGCATTGGCAATGATTTGACGCAATGGCTCTTCTAAAGCACGTTTTACTATGCTGATACCTGTTGCTTCATCATCGTTATCGCTGGCCAATTTCTCAAGGCTTTCAACCGCTCTGATGTATGCAATACCACCACCTGGTACAATACCTTCTTCAACAGCAGCTCTAGTAGCATGCAAAGCATCGTCTACTCTGTCTTTCTTTTCTTTCATTTCCACTTCACTAGCAGCACCAATGTACAACACCGCTACACCACCAGCTAATTTAGCCAAACGCTCTTGTAATTTTTCACGGTCGTAATCACTGGTAGTATTTTCTATTTGCGCTTTGATTTGTGCAATTCTAGCTTGGATCGCAGCTTTATCACCGGCACCACCAACGATGGTCGTGTTGTCTTTGTCAATAGTAATGCTTTCTGCTCTACCAAGATCATCCATAGTAACATCTTCTAATTTGCGGCCTTGTTCTTCAGAGATCACAGTACCGCCAGTTAAGATGGCAATGTCTTGCAACATTTCTTTTCTTCTATCGCCAAAACCTGGGGCTTTTACTGCAGAGATTTTTAAAGAGCCTCTGATTTTATTCACTACTAATGTAGCTAAAGCTTCGCCTTCTACTTCTTCTGAAATGATTAACAATGGTTTGCCAGTTTGAACAACCTTTTCCAAAATTGGCAACAAATCTTTCATGCTGCTGATTTTTTTATCGTAGATCAAAATGTAAGCTGATTCAATTTCAGCAACCATTTTTTCAGCATTGGTTACAAAGTATGGTGATTGGTAACCACGGTCAAACTGCATCCCTTCAACCACATCAACCGTTGTATCTGTGCCTTTAGCTTCTTCAACTGTAATCACACCATCTTTACCTACTTTTTTCATCGCTTCTGCAATCAATTTACCAATAGCAGAATCATTGTTCGCTGAAATGGTAGCCACTTGCTCGATCTTCTTGTTGTCGTCGCCAATTTCTTTTGATAAGGCTCTTAAAGATTCAACCGTTTTAGCGACCGCTTTATCAATACCTCTTTTCAAATCCATTGGGTTAGCACCTGCTGCCACGTTTTTCAAACCAGTAGTGATAATGCTTTGAGCCAATACGGTTGCGGTAGTTGTACCATCACCAGCTAAATCAGCTGTTTTGCTGGCCACTTCCTTCACCATTTGAGCACCCATGTTTTCAATCTCGTTTTCCAATTCGATCTCTTTAGCAACAGAAACACCGTCTTTGGTAATGGCTGGTGAGCCGTATTTTTTACCAATTACAACGTTTCTACCTTTTGGACCTAAAGTTACTTTTACTGCATTCGCTAATGCGTCTACGCCGCGTTTTAAACCTTCGCGGGCTTCAATATTAAAATGAATTGATTTTGCCATACTATTTGTTTTGTTTTAAATAATTAAATGAATACCTCAATTAAAGAATTGCGAAAATGTCTGCTTCGCGCATGATTAAGTAATCTTTACCTTCTACTTGAATCTCTGTTCCTGCATATTTGCCATACAACACGGTGTCGCCAGGCTTGCAAGTCATTGGTTCGTCTTTTTTTCCAGTACCTACTGCTACCACTGTTCCTCTTTGAGGCTTTTCTTTAGCGGTGTCTGGGATAATGATACCAGCTGCTGTTTTTTGCTCTGCTACAGCAGGCTCAACTAAAACTCGATCTGCTAATGGTTTAATATTCATATGTTGTAATTAATTTAAATGTTCGATGCTGCATCATCAGTTATTGTGCCATTCGGCAAATTATGACAAAGTCCTGTCGCGAGGCCAAAATCAAAAGACAGCTTGTCAGATTTTATGACATCAATCCTGTTCTTCTACACTTCGATCGTATTCCAAATGCAAGCCCCAAAAACGCATTTGTTTGAAACACCATGCTCTGCGTTTTAACACATAGGGACTTGGATGCGCTATAGAAAACTTGCGCGGATTTGGTAAAACAACCGCCATTAATGCAGCTTGCTTCGGGCTCAATTCTGCCGCAGAACAATGCAAATAATTTTGAGCCGCAGCTTCTACACCATATACCCCATTGCCAAATTCAACCACATTGAGGTACACTTCCATGATGCGCTCTTTGCTCCAAAACAATTCTATTAAAAAGGTAAAATAGACTTCAAAGCCTTTGCGAATCCAACTTCTACCATGCCACAAAAACACATTCTTAGCGGTCTGTTGACTGATCGTACTAGCACCTCTTCGCTTAGATTTACCTTTCTTTTCCATAGCCTCATTGAATTTGAGAGCTTTTCTGATGGCCCCATAATCAAAGCCGTTGTGTTTTAAATAATTTTGATCTTCAGCACAGACTACTGCCAACTGGATGTAAGGCGATATTTCGTCTAATGAAACCCAGTCTTTTTTTAACTGAACAGGCTCGCCATCTATGGCTTGCTCAACACAGCGAGACACCATAAAATACGTAACAGGTACGGGCACCCACTTATACAATAAGACCAATCCAATGCTTAAGATAAAAAATCCTAAAACAATGCGTTTGATCCATTTCCAAATGACGGCCCACACTAACCATTTGGCCAAAAAAGGTGCTAAAGGCATAGAGCAAAGATAAGCACACAAGAAGTATCGAAAAAATATATTAAATTTGCTGCGTCTAAATCCGTCTCAAACATCATGAAATACAAACGCATACTGCTCAAACTTAGTGGAGAATCTTTAATGGGAGATCAACAATACGGTATTGATCCTAAGATCCTTGAACAATATGCAACTGAAATCAAAGAAACCGTTGCCCTAGGCGTTGAAGTAGCTGTTGTGATTGGCGGCGGCAACATCTTCAGAGGGGTGCAAGGTGTACAAGGCGGTTTAGTTGACAGAGCTCAAGGTGATTACATGGGCATGTTAGCCACTGTGATTAACGCCATGGCGCTTCAAGGTGCACTTGAAAAAGTCAATGTTAAAACCAGACTCTTATCTGCCATTAAAATGGAACAAATTTGCGAACCTTTCATTCGCAGAAGAGCAGTAAGACACTTAGAAAAAGGTCGTGTAGTGATATTTGGCGCTGGCACTGGCAATCCATACTTTACAACTGACACAGCGGCTTCATTAAGAGCGGTTGAAATAGAAGCAGACTTAATCTTAAAAGGCACCCGTGTTGATGGTGTTTACACAGCTGACCCTGAAAAACACAGTGATGCCACTAAATTTGATACCATCACTTTTGCTGAGGTATATGAAAGAGGCCTCAGTATTATGGACTTGACTGCCATTACTTTATGTCAAGAAAACAAATTGCCTATCTTGGTATTTGACATGAATAAACATGGCAACCTACAACGCTTAATGAAAGGCGAAAAAGTAGGGACTTTAGTCAGCTAAAACAACTTGCCAAACATCTTCCCCATTGGGGAATTGATCATTTTTAAAAGATTCTTGTCTACTTGCAAGAAATTGCAAACCCCATCAAAATCTGGACTTTCACCTGAATTAACAAAGGCTTTTTGTATTGCATCAACTAAAAATCGAGAAGAATAATCGGCAAGTTCTGGCGCAATGCCAGCGTCTATTTTGGATTTTTCAATTAAGATTTTCACCAACAAAGCATTCATGTAGGCTTGAAAACCTGAGCCTTGAAAGGGCTTGGTGTTAATAACCAGATCTTCTAACTCTTTACTCCCACTTTTGATTACAAACTGCTTGAGGCCATCTTGAAGTGCCCCTTTTAGTTCAGTAACCATTGCTTGAACACGATCTGCTTCTAAATTGAATTGCTGCGACAAAGCAGCTTGAAGATCTTGACCAATTTGGCTTAAAAGTATTTTATTCATGCGGAGATGTATACGAAAAATCAAAAATAAGACATTTAAAAGAAAGACAATATCATTTCTTTAAATGTCAGTATAAATTGAATGGCCAATTGAGGTTTTAGGACAATGGGGAAGAAAAAACCAAACAGCGCCCCAAAAAAGTGAGCGTTATGGCCTATGTTATCGCGGCCCTTTTGAGCCATCTTATACTCGTAAAACAAATACAAAACACCAAACAACCAAGCCGGAATTTTGATCACATAATACAAGTAAATCGATTGAAAAGGCTGAAATAATATAAACGAAAAGATCACCGCAGCTACCGCACCTGATGCGCCTAAAGCAGAGTATGTGTAGGTGTTTTGATAGCGGTAATAATCAAACATACTGCTCATGAGTATCGCCAAAACATAAAAAGCGACGAACAAAACTCCAGCAGGCAAGGGCAGTAAATTATCGTAGAACATTTGCACCCATTCTGCAAAAAAATAAAACGACAACATATTGACGATTAAGTGGCCATAATCAGCATGAATAAAACCGCCAGAAATCCAACGCCAATATTGCTGTTGATGTTTAATGGCATAAGGTCTAAACAAAGCCTTTTCAAACAATACTGGTTGATTGAATGCCATAATTGACAACAGAACGGTAAGTCCCAATAGAATAAAACTCATTTATTTTTTTATTTGGCAAAGAAAGAATTATTTTGCCATAAGTGAAAAAGATTTTATTGCTGAGTGATACCCACGGTTGCAACGAGGACTCTATTTTAAAGCATGTCAAAACAGCCGATGAGGTATGGCATGCAGGCGATTGGGGCAACATGGATTTGGTCAACAGCATTGAGGCTTTAAACAAACCCATAAGAGGAGTTTATGGCAACATTGATGGCCAAAGTATCCGACAACAATTTCCTCTAAGCAATGTGTTTGATTGCGAAGGCCTTTCTGTTTTAATGCATCATATTGGCGGCTACCCTGGCCATTACAAACCCGGGGTAAAAACCTTAATCAAATCAAGCACTGCTAAAGTATTTATTAGTGGCCACAGCCACATACTAAGGGTCATGAAAGACCCAGAACTCAATATCCTTTTTATCAATCCTGGCGCCGCAGGCAGACACGGCTTCCACCACATGCGCACCATGATACAATTTGAAATATCAAATGGGCAGATTCACAATATGGCAGTGATAGAACTCGGCAAAAGAAGCGCCCTACAATAAGTTAACAATATAAATCGTTTATACCTCAGTACATGATCAAACCATTAAAACCCTTTTTGCTATGCTTGCTAAGCCTTTTCATTATTAGCAGCTGTCAGGCACAAAACAGACAATCAGATAAAGACAACCCAGTTGACAAATATGCCGAAGAAGCCTATTTGGAGCTGATGAAGCCAGGGGGCTCTGCTTATAAAGCACTTGATATTTGTAAAAAAGGTATTAAGAAAGACAGCACTTACGCTAAACTCTGGGAATACAAAGGTCAAATTGAATACGACATCAAAGACTTTAACAATGCATTGTTTTCATTGAACAAGGCCTTAGAACTCGACCCTGAAAACCTCAGTATTTATTTTTCAATCGGTCGTTGCCAACGCATGTTGATGCAATTTGACGATGCCCGCACTTCATTGAACACCTACCTCAATGCCAAAATCAGACGCAGTGTGCGCTACGAGGAAGAAGCTAAAAAAATATTGGCCAATTTGGACTTATTAAAAGCTCTATACGCCAACCCTGTCCCCTTTAACCCAATCAACTTAGGACCCAATGTAAACACGGCCAATGGCGAATACTGGCCAGGCTTAACCCTCGACGGCAAATACTTTTATTTTACCCGCATGATGACCCGCTCTAACGGCAGTCATTTTGAAGACTTTTACCGATCAGAAGTGAATGACAGCCTCTACAGCCCAGCGGTAAGATTGCCAGAACCCGTCAATACCAACGCCAATGAAGGCACCATTTCAATAACAGCTGATGGCAAAAACATTTTCTTTTCTGCTAAAGACAGAGTTGATGAACGCGGCTTACCAATTGGTATGGGTGGTTTTGATATTTATTTATCAGGCTATTATAATGGCCAATGGACTAAGCCCATTAACGTGGGGGCACCAATCAATGCCAGCAGTTGGGACGCTCAACCATCTATTAGCCCTGATGGCATGACCCTCTATTTTGCCAGCGACAGACCAGGTGGCTATGGCGGTGCTGATATTTGGATGTCTACCTTTAAAGATGGGCACTTTCAATTACCAGTGAACCTAGGCCCAAAAATCAATACGCCAGGAGAAGAACAATCGCCGTTTATTCATTATGACAATCAAACCTTGTACTTCAGCAGCGATGGACAACCGGGGGTTGGTGGTATTGATATTTTTATGGCTAAGAAAAATGCAGAGGGCAAATTCGACGCCTGCAGCAATATTGGCTACCCTATCAATTCAGAAAAAGACGAATTGGGATTCATCGTTGATAGACTGGGTGAATTCGGGTATTTAAGTTCAGAAAGACCAGGTGGTTTTGGTGGGCTTGACATCTACAAATTCGAACTGCCTGCTGCTTTAAAACCAAACCCAGTTAGCTTTGTGAATGGCGTAGTATACGATGCCCAAACCAAAGAGAAAATAGAAGCCGATATCGAACTCACAGACCTGAGCACAGGCAAAATCATCATGAGCACCAAAAGTCAAAAAGGCAGCGGTAATTTCTTTATCGTATTGCCTTCAAACAAAGACTATATGTTAACCATAGACAAAACCAATTATTTGTTTTATTCTGCTAACTTCTCACTGAAAACACACAGCAAATTAGAACCTTTTCAATTGGATGTGCCTTTAACCAAACCTGCTACTGACATTGAAGTGGTATTGAACAATGTGTTTTTTGAAGTTGACAAATTCGAACTGCAACAGAACTCATTGGCTGAATTGGATAAACTCGTCTACTTGATGAAAAAATTCCCTTTCATGAAAATTGAAATTGGAGGTCATACAGACAACACTGGCGACAAAATTAAAAACAAAACCTTGTCTCAAAACAGGGCCAAATCCGTTAAAGATTATTTGATTTCAAAAGGGGTTGATGCGAGCAGATTATCGGCCATTGGTTATGGTGATGCTAAACCCATTGCAGACAACAAGACTGAACAAGGCAGAGCCCAGAACAGACGAACTGTGTTTAAAGTGACCAGTGTGAATTAATCAATCAACACATTGAATGGCATGCGCATTTGAAAGCCTTGAGCTTTAATGCCTTCTTGCAAACCTTTGTAATATTGATAGAATACGCCCAATTCTGATTTGAGTTTTTGCTCGGCTAAGACTTCTGTTCCTTGATTCAACAACAACTCAATTGGATTTTCAACCTTAGGGTAGGCCACTAAACTATAGGTTTTGGTTTTGCTCAAATAAGCCGCAATATTAATGGCTTTTTGTATGCCGCCATAACTGTCGACCAAGCCATTTTTAACAGCCTGTGTAGCCGTCCAAACATGCCCTTGGGCAATAGACTCCACGTAAGTAGAATCAAGCGCTCTACCCTTTTCTACCACAGTGGTAAAATCATCGTAGATACGGTTTACCATGGCTTGTAAATATGCTTTATCGGTTTCAGTTAAGGCTTGATCAACACGACCAAAATCTGAGTGTAAGCCTGTTTTAACTGTTTCAAAACTCAAACCCATTTTATTGACCAACAACTCATGCATATTAGGGAACAAACCAAACACACCTATTGAACCTGTAATGGTGGCAGGCATAGCAATAATGCTATCCGCTAAGGCACTGATATAATAACCCCCACTTGCAGCGTAGTCATTCATTGATACTACAACTGGCTTTACGCCTTTACACAAGGCCAATTCTCTGGCAATCACATCACTGGCTAAAGAACTTCCTCCAGGTGAATTCACCCTCAAAACAATGGCTTTAACGTGTTTATCTTCTCTGGCTTTGGCAATGGCTTTTGACATGGTTATAGAACCGATATTGTCTTGATTGCCTTCTCCATCAACGATTTCACCAACGGCATACACTACCGCAATTTTATCAGTTTCTTCTTCTGGCGAATCAATGTTTTGAGCGTATACACCTGCTTTTACCATTGGCAATTCAGCCTCTTTTTTCAAACTCAATCGACGTTTGATGCGGTTCATGATTTGATCAGAATACAACATGCCATCGAGCAATTTCATGGCAATGGCTTGTTTAGGTGTTTTGATCTCGAAATTCGAAATGGCTTTATTCAAAGTGGCGGTATCGATGTGACGGCTCTTAGCAACATCAGTAATGAATTGGCTGTAAATATCATTCAAGTAAGCTGCTATTTGCGATTTGTTTTCTGGGCTTAAGTCTTTGCGGGTAAAGGCTTCAATGGCGCCTTTGTATGCCCCCACTTTTACGTATTGTACTTCTACCCCCAATTTTTCGAGTGCACCAGTGTAAAACATAATATTAGCAGACAAACCATTGAGCAGAATATTGCCACTTGGCTCAATAAATATAGAATCTGCTACAGAAGCTAAGTAATAACTTTTCTCGTCGTAATACGGGGCGCTGGTATAAATGAATTTCCCTTTTGATTTAAAATCCAACAAAGCATTGCGCAATTCTTGGGTGGTAGCATAGCCTGTACCAGTCACATTGGTGTGCATGAGTATGCCTTTGATGTTCGGATCATTTTTAGCTTGCTCTAAAACCAAAAGGATTTTGTCTAAACCCATAAATTGGTATTCGCCATCTTGAGAGAACAAACTCAAAAAATCAGCTTGACTGCGCTCGGTAATGGTGTAATCTAAGTGGAGTTCAAGAACAGAATTGTCTTTAACCGTAACGGTTTGATGGGTCTTTGAACTGACCAAACCTAAAACAGTAAAGAACAACAAGACCCCCAACATCAATAGGGCAATAAACACCCCAAACACGGTGGCTAAAGTATATTTCAAAAATGATTTCATGTGTGCAATGGCTTTGTTTTGAACTTGCAAAATAACCCCATGTTATTGGCGTCATCAAGGCTTTTCGACAAACATCTGATTAAAGGGATGAGCAATGTCTACACGCTTCAAAGACTTTTTAAAACAGATGCTGTATATTTGCATCGATGCAGCTCAACGAATTAACCGCTATAAGTCCTGTAGATGGTCGCTACAGAAGCAAAACCAATGCACTTGCCGAGTATTTTTCAGAATACGGTTTAATCCAATACCGCGTTCAAATAGAAGTAGAATACCTGATCTTTTTGAATGCACAAAAAATGGTTGGATTTAACACCGCATTCAACGAACAACAAATAAATGCCTTGCGCAACTTGTATTTGCAATTCAATGAAGAGGCTGCACTTTGGATCAAACACACTGAAAAAACCACCAACCACGACGTGAAAGCAGTGGAGTACTATTTGAAAGATCAAATGGATAAAATGGGCTTAAGCGCTTACCGCGAATGGGTACATTTTGGCTTAACCAGTCAAGACATCAACAATACAGCAATTCCATTAAGTATCAAAGACGCTTTACACAAAGTAGTTTTACCAAGTTTGCAAAAACTGATTCAACAACTCGAAGCCATGGCGATTCAATACGAAGCCGTTCCGATGTTGGCTAAAACCCATGGACAAGCTGCCAGCCCTACGAAATTAGGCAAAGAAATTATGGTCTTTGTGGCCCGCTTAAAAGCCCAATACCAACAATTATTAATGGTGCCTTTTTCTGCTAAATTCGGTGGTGCGACAGGCAACTTTAATGCCCACCATGTAGCCTTCCCTGCTCATGATTGGCAAGCTTTTGGCAATGCCTTTGTGAACCAAGTTTTAGGTTTAGACAGAAGCTTTCCTACCACTCAAATAGAACACTATGACAACTTAGCTGCTATGTGCGATGCCTTCAAACGCATTCACACCATATTGATAGACTTGTGCCGCGACATTTGGCAGTACATTTCAATGGATTACTTCAAACAACAATTAAAAGCGGGTGAAGTTGGCAGCAGTGCCATGCCACATAAAGTCAACCCAATTGACTTTGAAAACGCAGAAGGCAACTTAGGTATTGCCAATGCTATACTAGACCATCTGTCAAGCAAATTACCGATCTCAAGATTGCAAAGAGACTTAACCGATTCAACGGTTTTGAGAAATATTGGTGTACCATTTGCGCACGGTCTTATTGCCTACAGCAGCATAGAAAAAGGTTTGGGCAAATTGATTTTGAACGAAGCGGCATTGAACCAAGATTTAGAAGACAACTGGGCGGTAGTGGCGGAAGCCATTCAAACGGTATTGCGCAGCATAGCCTACCCTAACCCATACGAAGCATTAAAGGCCTTGACCAGAACCAATACCCACATAGACGCTGCTGCCATCAGAACCTTTATTGATGAATTGGATGTAGCGGAAGACATCAAAGCGCGCCTAAGACTCATTACCCCATCTAATTACACAGGTATTTAATTGCACTAAAATGGCCAAACGCAAACGCAAAAACAGACTCTCTGCTAAATCGCATTTACCGAGTGGCAGTATGGTTTATGTTGGCCAGGATAGAGAACAGGCTACCCAAATCAAAGTCATTGATTATAATGACAACCAAATCAATGAAATCTATGTAAACAATATTGATGAACTGAAAACCTTTGCAATCAGTGAAACCATTTCATGGATATCGGTAACTGGCATACAAGACAGTGAAAAAATAGAGGCTATTTGCAATGTGTTTGACATCCACAGTTTGGTGCAAGAAGATATTCTCAACACTCAACAACGCACGAAAATCGAGGAGTTTGAACAATACCTTTTTGTGACCTTCAAAAACCTGTATTGGGACCAAGAACACGCTTGCATAGACTCAGAACAAATCAGTATCATTTTAGCCAAGAATTGTTTAATATCTTTTCAGGAAACCGACAGCGAATTGTTTACTGAAATCATTAAGCGTTTGCATACCTCAATGGGCAATATTCGCAACCGCAAATCGGATTACTTATTGTATAAAATTTTAGATACTGCTGTTGACCAATACTTTATTTTGATTGATAAGATTGGCGACATGGTAGAAGACATTGAAGACGAAACCATGCACAAGCCTCAAGCAGGCACCTCGCAAAAAATTCAGAGCATTAAAAAGGAATTGATGTTGTTGAGCAAACACATTTTACCTATGCGCGAAGCCCTAAATAAGCTTGACTCTGGCCATCAGAATTTAATTGAGGAACGAAGTTTAAAATACTTTAGAGATGTGTATGACCACACCTATCAGGCTTATGACACCATAGAGAACAACAGGAACTTATTGAGCGATTTGATGAACATGTATTTTACCACCATGAGCAATCGCTTGAATCAAGTCATGAAAGTCCTAACCATTATAAGTACCATCTTTATGCCTTTAAGTTTTATAACCGGCGTGTTCGGCATGAACTTCAAAGTATTTCCAGCTATAGACAACCCAAATGGGTACTTTTATTTCTGGATCATTAGTGCTTTAGTCACTGTGAGCATGTTGATTTACTTCAAGAAGAAACGTTGGTTTTAATCTTCAGAACGGCCTAACATTTTGCCCGCATGATTACTCATAGGCTCGGAATCAGCTTTGAGTTTTAAGTTAGACAAATCTGGTTGACCGGCATTGACCCAAGCGGTATACCACAAATCTGCCAACAACAATATACTGGCTTTTAAGCGTTGCTCAACCATGCCGTTTAAGCGCGTATGATAGGCTTTGCAAAACTGTTCACTGTATACTTGCTGAGTGCTTTGACCATTCTGCTCCCATGCATACACAGACATTTCAGGCAATTCAGCCCTAAGGGCTTTTTCAATTGTCAAGACGGAGTCTACTAAGCAATGACTGGCTTGAAACGCTTTGCGAACATGGGGTTGCACATTGGCGATGTATTGGCCTTGACCAACAAACAGTTCAAACGAATCCAAATACAACTTAGTGAGCCTGCTTTCCCATAAAGCATGTATGCCTTTTTGATTGGTTTTTTGACCATTGTAATTGGAGCTCGTGTGCAAAGGCACATGCAAATCGCCTACATAGTGACCCAAATCTGCACTTAATTTTAAGATGGCATCTACCTGACGCGTTTCAAAGGCTTTGCTCAACCAATGCATAACCGTATTAACATGCCAAAGTACAATGCCATGGGCCATAACGGTATCTGAAGAATACCTTTGTATAGCAGAGTCCATGCTTAAAGGCAATGTGTCAAGTGGCAGGGCTTCCTCGTAGAAATCCACATCCAAATAATGTCGGCAAGCTTCATGTTCTGATACATAACGCCTTTGATCGGCATCTGTGCTGTGTTGGGTGAGGTAATCTATATGGGTTTTGTAAAAACCGAACAAAGGTTTAGGCACAGAGAATACCGCCAAATGGTTAATGGTTTGATGGCCCAAAAAGCCCCATGCACTTGCCATTTTGGGCAAGAGCAAACACAATACTTTAAGACTTCTCATTGGTTTAAAAACCCATCGATCACAATGGGTAAATACTGATGCTCTAAAGCATGTATTTTGGCCTCCACTTCGACTAAGCCATCGCCGGCTTGAATTGGGAAGGCGGTTTGAAACACAATTTCGCCTTGATCAAATTGTTCGTTTACAAGGTGAATGGTTATACCAGTATGGGTTTCTTTGGCCGCTAATACTGCTTCATGAACATGGTGACCATACATGCCTTTCCCTCCATATTTAGGCAATAAAGAAGGATGTAAGTTAATGATCTTGCCTTCAAAAGCGCGAATAAAAGCAGCAGGCACCAACCATAAAAAACCCGCCAACACCACAACATCCACAAACAAGGCGCTCACCTCTTGAATGATGCGATCGGTTTCGTAAAAATCATGGCGATTAAAGACTCGAGTGGGCACTTGCTCAGCTTGGGCTTTTGACAATACGCCTGCTTCTGCTTTGTTGCAAAACACCATCAACACCTCTGCCATTTGATTGGCTTTGTAGTGTTGAATCAAATTCAAGGCATTGCTGCCACTGCCTGAGGCAAAAATCACAATTCTCTTTTTCATTCTATGCTCAATGCTATAGACTCAATGAGTCGTAAATCCCTTTCCTTGGTTTCAATATTGGGTTTGTAAACAAATCCTTCAAAAGCAAACAATTGTTGCTTAGGCTCATCCAATACAACATATCGAATAAATGGCCCCGCCTGACTTAAACCTCTGATGGTCCACCAGCCTCTAACCTTTTTAGTTAAGCGCCCATTGACTTGTATGGTCTCAATGCTTGCAGTCGGATATTGTGTACTGCTAGAGGTCCCCATATAGGTGCCAGGTAATTCGCCTTTGACAACATGTTTCATAACGGTATCCCTAACCGTTCGAATGGACTCATACGTTAAGGCATTTAAATTCGTATAAGGATAAACATGAATGATTAAGCCAATGGTTTTAGGTGTGTTGTTTTCAGTTGTACTCAATTCATACCAATAGGTTTTTTGATTATGGTATTTCAAAACAAAAGCTTTAGGGATCTTAACCCCTATGCCAAAATTTTGTTTAATGCTGTTAAAGTTGGCCATACATGCTGCCGTATCTGCAAACAATTCATCGTGTTGATTTTTGATTTCAAATTGCATTAACGCAGTACTTAATGGCATTTTAGCTTGTATCAATTTGCGTTGTAAATCAGACGCATCTTTCCCAAATAAAAACACAATATGTTGATACTTCGCAAACACATTGCGGTTGCTTAATATTTTAGCATCAGGCGATTGAATTGCAGACTGAATAGCGCTTTCATCCATCCCTTCTAGCATGTCTGCATAGGCTTCCATTTGATCGGCACTTACAAGCGCTAAAATCACTCTGTGGGTGAAGAAATGTTTGTAAAAAGTTTCTGGCAAACAATGCTTGACTTCAAAAAAAGGCTCAGCAGTTGGCAAATGTTCAACTGGCTTTAAAAAACAAGCTTCAATTTGAGGCTTGAGTTGCTGATCAGTTTTAGCGTCTGTAACGATTACCAATGTACCAAGATCTCCAGTGGCTTCTGGCAATTGATGCTTAAACCGATTACAGGCTGTTAGCAAGCACAAGCAAAACACTAAGTAATTTTTCCAAGACAAACAGTTCATTATTTTATATACAATTTAATCAGTTTACCCTTGCCTATTGGGGCTTGAGGATTATCAATCGCATTCATCGCACAGGTTTTAAGCAAATCAAACTCTGCAAATTTGCCGCAAATGTCTGTTAAAGTTTGGGCGTCGTTATCTGTTATGTAATACATCAAACCTAAAGGATGTTGCGTGGTCACTGGCAATTGAATGGTTTCAGTTTTAAAGATACGCAGGTTTTTCCCGGCTTTCAACTTACTCGACTTTAAATTGTTCCACTTTTTGATACTTGAAGCAGAAACCCCGTATTTGTTGGCAATTTGCGCTAAGGTTTGTCCTTTTGCAACCACATGATGGGTTAAAACCGAAGTCTTTTGAATGAAGTCTTCAGGGTTAAACGCATTGTTGCTAATGGTGTATACGCTGTCTTGCCACTCGGCCAATTGCATGGCTTTTTGATAGGGCAATACGATTTTTTTGTTGTCTGTGTTTTCAGGGATGATGCCGCTTTTATAAGCGCTGTTCCATTCGAGTTGTTCGCTTTCAGATACGTTCACTAAGGCACAAACCAATTTCATATCAACCTTGCAACACATGTACACCGGCACCAAAGTTTCATGGGCTTGCAACAAGTTATTGCTTGAGGCGGTTGGTGGCGAAAAGGTCATTAGAAAGGCTGTGGCTAAAAACTTCGGTACATAGTTTTGAGTTTCTTTTGGCAAATATTTTTTCACTTCCCAAAAAGTGTGTTTGCCTCCTGAAGCCCTTATGGCTTTATTGACATTACCCGGCCCACCATTGTATGCTGCCAAGGCCAATAACCAATCGTGGTAGAGGCCGTACATGCTCAATAAATAGTCGCAGGCTTTTTCTGTGCTTTTATAAATGTCTTTGCGCTCATCTACATCTTCGTTGATTTGAAGATCCATCATTTTACCTGTGGCAGGCATGAATTGCCACAAGCCTGTAGCACCGCACCAACTAACGGCATTAGCGCTTAACAAAGATTCTACTATCGATAAATATTTGATCTCATCAGGCATGCCTTTTTTGTCGAGCACTTCTTCAAATACCCTGAAATAAAGATTTTTGCGCGACCAGGCTTTGCTTAAAAACGTACTGTTGGGGTGCTTCATGTATGTCATTTGCAACAACACAGAGGCATCGTACTTAAAGGGTATGCTTGTACCCATTTGAGCCACCAATTGATTGAACCGCTCTTCGCTTAAATTCAAGACCTCTTCTGCACTTAAATTCCCCAATGGCTGACTCATGGTTTGCTCCATGAACAGATGCGTTAAACTGTCAATTCTGCCAATAGAATTTTGGGCTTGGAGACTACTTCCAAACACGATCATACAAAAGCCTATTATACAGTTTTGCAGCTTCATCATGGCTTACAAATTTACGCAAGATTGCCTTGACTACCAACGATTAGTTATTCGCATTTTGAGATTGTTATTGTGTAAAGTTATCTGTATTTTTGTTTTGAAACTAAGTGAAAGGTAAACATCATGTCTGAACAAAAAAAAGGTCTGGTAACGTTTAACGAATTGGCGAAAGAAGCTTTTGCCATGCAACCCTTAGAAATGGCAGCGCCCATTAAAAAGAACCACAGTAGATTGTTCATTGGCATTCCCAAAGAGATTACCTCACAAGAAAACCGCGTACCCTTGTCGCCTTCTGCCATTGAATATTTGGTGCAAAATGGCCACGAAATTGTGATTGAATCAAAGGCTGGGTATGCCAGTAATTTTAGCGATGAACGCTTTAGCGAAGCAGGGGCTAGAATAGCGCATACACATGAAGAGATTTTCAAAGCAGATGTGATTCTGAAAATAGAACCTCCTACTGATGCCGAGATTGAACTGATGCGACCAGATCAAATATTATTATCTGCTTTGCAGTTAGATCAAATCGACCCGATTCTTCTGAACAAATTGATTTTAAAACGGGTGAATGCGATTGCCTATGAATTTTTGCAAGACGATAGCGGTTCATTCCCTATCATCAGAGCGATGAGTGAAATGGCTGGGCATGCTTCTATATTGTTGGCCTCAGAATACTTAAACAATGCCAATATTGGCAAAGGGGAATTATTGGGTGGCTTTACAGGCATTCCACCTACACAAATTGTTGTGATAGGCGCTGGCGCTGTAGGTGAATACGCTTGCAGAGCAGCCTTGGGCTTGGGCGCAAACGTGAAGGTGTTTGACAACGAACTGTACCGCTTAAGACGTTTACAAGAGCATTTAGGCAACAAATTATTTACCTCTACCATTCAACCGAATATTTTAGCAGAAGCGCTTAGAACCTGTGATGTTGCCATTGGCGCATTGCGCGGTGAGAGTGGCCGTTCACCTGTAGTAGTGACTGAAAAAATGGTGAGTCAAATGAAACCGAACAGCATCATTATTGATGTGAGTATTGACCAAGGCGGTGTTTTTGAAACGTCTGAAATCACTAACCATAAAAACCCAGTGTTTAAGAAACACGATGTGATTCATTATTGTGTGCCTAATATTACCGCGAGGGTGTCGCGTTCAGCGTCTTATGCTTTGAGTAATATTTTTACGCCTTTGATCAATGATATGGCTAACTATGGCGGCTTTCATGAATTATTGAAAATAGCCAAAGGCTTCAGACAAGGGGTTTATATTTACAAGGGCCACTTGGTGAATCAATCGTTGGCCAAGCGTTTTGGCATGAAGCACAAAGCTTTAGAATTGCTTTTGAATTTGTATTGATTACTCGTGTAATACCCACATGATATCGAGCAGTTCCACCAATTGTTCGTATTTGGTTTTGCCCATTAAGGATTTGTAATTGTCTGTGAGTTTAGACAGACATTTTCTGACATCTAAAGACATTCTTTTACCTTTAGCACTTAACAAAATAATGCTTGAGCGTCTGTCTGCTTTATTGATTTGGGTTTTAAGCCAACCGAGGGCGTGCATTTCCAGAACGAGTTTACTACTGGCTTGCTTGGTTACCCCGCAGGCTTCTGCAATTTGAACGGTGGTTTGACCTTGATTGTGCAAGAGCAAAAAGATGGGCAAATAAGAGGATTTAAATTGCTCATAGCCTCTGTAATGGAGTTCTGCTTCTATTTGCGCATCGAGTTTTCGGCGCAATTTAGACACCAACACTATGAGGTTGTGAAATACCAGGTTCGGATTTTGTGCTCTAGACATACTTGGTATTATTGGGCCATAATGGCTTCGATTTCTTCTACTTCAATAGGCATACCGATGGCGTCCATTAAATCAATTGGGCCGTCGTTGCTTATGACGATATTGTTTTCGATTCTTATCCCTATGCCTTCTTCTGGTATGTAGATGCCTGGCTCGCAGGTAAACAACATATTGGCTTGCATTGGTTCATAGCGCATGCCCACATCGTGTACGTCTATGCCTAAGAAATGGCTGGTGCCGTGCATGAAATACTTTTTGTATGCTGGCCAAGCTGGGTCTTCATTTTTGATGTCTTGAAGACTGATGAGGCCTAAATCTACTAGTTCTTTTTCCATAAGCTCTTTACCAACTATGGCGTGGTAATCCATGAGTTTGGTGCCAGGCGTTAATAGTTTGGTTGCGCCTCTCATAACTCTGAGCACAGCGTTGTACACTGCTTTTTGACGGTCTGAGAATTTGCCATTGACTGGTATACAGCGGGTCATATCTGAGGCGTAATTGGCGTAATCTACACCGCAATCGACTAATAATAAATCGCCGTCTTTACAGGTTTGGTTGTTGTCTATGTAATGCAACACGCAGGCGTTGGCACCACTGGCTACAATGGGATGAAACGAGTGTCCTGTTGCGCCATTTTTGATGTATTGGTGAATGAGTTCTGCTTCTACTTCGTATTCCATAACCCCAGGCTTTGTAAAGGCCATAATGCGTTCAAAGCCTTTTTTAGAGATGCTTATAGCATGGTTAACCAAGCCAATTTCTATTTCAGATTTGATGCTTCTTAAACGCTGTAAGATGGGCGCCGCTCTGTAATAGGTGTGCAGTGGGTAATCGTTTTGAATTTGACGCACAAAATCCAAATCTGCATAAGGGGCTTTATAAGTGAAGCGGTCGTTTTCGTTGAGGGTTAAATAGATGCCAGAGGCATAATTGATTTTGGAACGGATTTGACTAAAAAAACTGTCGTTCCATTGAACAGAGTTTATACCCGAACAGGCTGTTGCTTCTGCTTTGGTGTATTTATGCCCTTCCCAAATAGCTATAGAGGCATTGGTTTGTTTTAAGTAGAGACATTCCTTAAAGGCGGCTTCAGGGCTGTCTGGATATAAGATTAAATAACTGTCTTCTTGATCTATACCAGTTAACCAAAAAAAATCAGAGTGTTGTTTGAAGTCCATGGTGGCATCGCCATTGCGGGTGTATTCATAATTGCTTCTGAATATGGCAATGGTGTTGGGCTGCATTTGTGCCATGAATTTTTGCCTGTTCTGAACAAATAAAGATTGATCTATGCTTTGGTATTTCATATTCTAATTGCGAAGGTAAATAATTTTAATTGAAGATACTTTGATTTTGAAGACATATATTTGAGTTAATTTATTTCCCTTATGATAAAAAACTTTTTAATAAAACGCATTGTCTTGATGGTCTTTTGCTTTGCCAACTTGTTGACTTATGCAGAAACGATAGACAATAGAATAGATGCAAACGTGCTTGGTGCTTGGGCGCTCAAACAACACCAAAGTATTGGCAATAAAATTCTTGAGCATTTGAATGACAACAAATTTAAGCAGAGCTTTTTACGAGACAAACCTATTGCTCCTGCCCAAGCCCTTGCCTTGTTTCAAACTCAAGTGACTGCATTTATTTCTACGGATCCTAACAACCCTACAATTGGGCACGATACTACCTTTTATGAATTGAGCCAAGAACCTTGCTTTGCTTTGTATAAGGCTAAGCAGTTTATTGGCATACAGTTATTGGAACGTGGGGCTCTTGTTAACTTTGAGGCTAAAGAGGTCACAAGTCTTTTGAATAGCAGTGAATTACTTTACCTTCAATTGTATAGCAATAGTGAGCAATGTTTGTTGAGCAATATTCCTGCAAAGAGTTTTGACTTACTGATGGCGGTTAATATTGAATTGTATAAAGCGAGTGTTATCCCTGGTGCATTGGTCTATAAAAACATAGAACTGAGTGAATTAATGTCTGAGAAAGAGAAACTTGAGAGAGGCAGCGATAGCTATCCTGTTTTTGTATCTACTGACCCTGACGACCCTACAATAGGCTATGATTCATTATTAATAACCCCTTGCTTGGCTTTGTTAAATGATAGTTCGCAAATGCCTTTTGTGTATTATACGGTAAACCTGACGTCAAAGGCCATGAAGCTTTCTGGGGTAAGCGCTTCTTTTTATGGCAACATCCAGGGCTATAAACTTAATTTTTACTTTGCGTTTTTACCTATAGAGAAGCTTATTTTAGAGCACAAGGCCCTCCAAACTATACTTGAAGATTGTATTGTGTTTCACATGCAAAACAACCTTTCATTTTCAAGTCCATACAAGGAGAACTATGAGCGCTTATTTAAACCCAGTGCGAAACAATAAGTTAATCAGCCTCCCATAATAATATATGTGAGTTGTCTTCTATTTTCCTCAAAGACATACTCAACAACACTCAAACCTACAAAGGCAGCTTTGAGGTTATTCGCTAGGGCGGGATTTTAATTTGCGATTGATGACTCTTATTGGTTAAAATATTAGCCTTTTTATAACAATAATTTATCCTAAAAGATTAATTGGGCAATTATTTAGATTTCTGAAATCTTAGAATTTTTAATAAAGCTAGGGCATAAATAAAATTTATTGCTATGGAAGCACTACTATTCAGCACCATTCTTAAATACCCAATGTAGGGCATTTTACTACCAAAATAAAACTTAGCACTTAATCCATACGCAAACAACAATAGCACATTACCAACAAAACGGCCTATTAAAACCCAAGTGATGAATTGGTAAAAAGCCATATCTGAATTCAAAAAGGATGAAAATCCAAATGCCCAAATCGACTGAACAATAGTTAAAATTAACAGATACAAGACAAAGTAGTTGAAAGCAGAAGCCGACTCTATGTTTAAATACCAGATCAAAACAGCACCTGACAACATCAATAGAATAATCCAATTAGGCCACATAGCATGTTGTATTGACCAATTTAAAAACCATGCGAAAAATCCGAATTCAATGAGCATGTATAATTTCACCATCCCTTCATTGTGAATGCCATTAAAAGCCATTGAAGTTGATAGTACATCGAACAAAAACGTAAAACAGACAAAAGCATAAAATACTTTAATGTATTGGGGCGCATTGCGAAACACTAACAAACCGCAAAAAACAGGAAGAAGGGCGAATACACCACTCAAAATGACAAGCGTAATTTCCCATTTCATATCTTTAAAATCTGAACAGCAAAGCCCTAGTGGGCAAAGTCTCATGCACTAATAACGCCATCTTTCATGATTAATTTACGATCGGCCAAAGCCGCCAATTCCTCATTGTGTGTGACGATAATAAAGCTGGTGCCAAAATCTTTGCGAATGTTTAAAAACAATTGATGCAAATCTGCCGCATTGCGGCTATCAAGGTTACCACTTGGCTCATCTGCAAATACCACCTTAGGCTGGTTCATGAGCGCCCTTGCTACAGAACAACGCTGTTGTTCGCCGCCAGACAACTCATTGGGTTTATGCTCTAAACGGTGGCTAAGCCCCAAATAATTCAACAAATAAGTAGCTCTCTCTATAGCCGCCTGCTGCCCCATTCCCTGAATAAGGGCTGGCATCATCACATTCTCTATACAAGTAAACTCAGGCAACAATTGGTGGAACTGAAAAACAAAGCCAATATGCTTATTTCTGAAATCGGCCAAGGCATTGCTTTGCAATTGACTTACCTCTACCCCATCGTATATTACAGCGCCTGAACTCGGCCTGTCCAATGTGCCTAAAATTTGCAGCAAGGTGGTTTTACCCGCTCCAGAATCGCCAACAATTGATACCATTTCGCCATCGGCAATGCTCAAATCAATCCCCTTCAACACCTGCAAATCGCCAAATTGTTTAATCAATTGTTTAGTCTCTATCATGCTTACCTGCGAATTTGGTTTTAATTTTATTCAAAACAAAACAATATTTTTTTGTATTTTCGCCCACTTTAAAACAGAAATTCAGATTCATCCATGAACATTCACGAATACCAAGCCAAGCAAATTTTAAAATCTTATGGCGTAGCCATTCAAGAAGGCATCGTAGCTGACACCCCAGAGGCTGCAGTTCAAGCCGCAAAAGACGTACAAGCTCAAACCGGCAGCAGTTGGGTAGTGCTAAAAGCACAAATTCACGCAGGTGGCAGAGGTAAAGGCAAAATTGAAGGCAGCGAACAAAGAGGTGTTGCCTTAGCCAAAAACCTTGACGATGTTAAAACCATTGCAAGCAATTTGATTGGCAATACTTTAGTCACCATTCAAACTGGCCCTAAGGGCAAAAAAGTCAATAAAGTATTAGTGGCTCAAGACGTCTTCTACCCAGGCGAAAGCGAACCAAAAGAATATTACATGAGCGTTTTACTCGACAGAGCGAAAGGCCAAAACGTTATCATTTACACCACTGAAGGTGGTATGGACATCGAAGAAGTGGCAGAACACTCTCCAGAGAAACTACACAGAGAATGGGTAGATCCTAAAATTGGTTTCCAAGGTTTTCAAGCCCGTAAAATCGCTTTCAACTTAGGCCTTACTGGTAAAGCTGAAAAAGAAATGGAAAAATTCGTAACTGCTTTATACAAAGCCTACGAAGAAACTGATAGCGCTATGTTCGAAATCAACCCGGTATTAAAAACCTCTGATGACAGAATCATTGCGGTAGATGCTAAAGTTGACTTAGACGAAAACGCTTTATACAGACACAAAGACTACGAAGCTTTAAGAGACGAAAGCGAAGAAGATCCAACTGAAGTAGAAGCTAAAAAATTCAACCTTAACTATGTGAAATTGGATGGCAACGTAGGTTGTATGGTAAACGGTGCTGGTTTAGCAATGGCCACTATGGACATTATTAAATTAAGCGGTGGCGAACCTGCTAACTTCTTAGACGTAGGAGGTACTGCTAATGCAGAAACTGTTGAAGCAGGATTTAAAATCATCTTAAGCGACCCTAACGTAAAAGCCATTTTGATCAACATCTTTGGTGGTATTGTTCGTTGCGACCGTGTGGCTCAAGGGGTTGTAGATGCCTACAAAAAAATGGGCAATATCCATGTGCCAATCATTGTGCGTTTACAAGGCACAAACGCTGAAGAAGCTAAAAAATTAATCGACGAAAGCGGATTAGAAGTAAGATCAGCCATCTTGTTAAAAGAAGCTGCTGAATTAGTTAAATCTGTATTGGCATAAGCCCAAGCTCAATAACGACCTAAACGAGACCCACTGTGGTCTCGTTTTTTTTTATATCTTGCCTAACATTATGAAATTTGTACAAGAATTTAGAACCTTCATCAACAAAGGCAATGTAGTAGACTTAGGGATAGCCGTGGTTTTAGGGGGCGCCTTTCAAAACATCGTTAACTCCATAGTGAACGACATCATTATGCCACTCATAACCCTCTTAATTGGCTTTGACCACATTGAAGACCTCGAAGCAGGCTCCTTCACTTATGGCAAATTCATAGCCAATTGTATTAATTTTCTCATCATTGCTATGGTCTTATTCGCCATCATCAAACTAATGAATAAAACCAAAACCATTATCAAAGACTAAGGCAAAGTCTCTGCTCTAGGGCAATTACAAGCCCCTGATTGAAATGTCAAAAAAAATGCTTAAACTTGCAAGAGAATTCGCTTTTCACTAAAAGCTTTCAATGCAAACCAATCATGGCAAACGATCAAATTTCAATTAAGGTAAATATTGGCGACAGAATTTACCCTCTGAAAATCCAAGCCAATGAAGAAGAATACGTCAGAAAAGCTGCTAAAATACTCAACGACAAAATGGGCTTTTTTAACAGCAATTTTTCAGTAAAAGATAATATCGACGGACTAGCTATGGCTGCCCTAGAGTTTACTGTTGATGCTCTGAACAAATCTAAAGAGAATGACAGATTCAAGAACATCGCTATTGATTTTTCGCCCATCGAAAAACAATTGTCTGAGTTGGAATCTATTCTAAACAGGTAAGCTGAAAGCATTTGGTAGAAGGGAATCATAAACCCTATACTAAAATGATAATACTGTACATTGTAATTTCTGCATTGATTGGTATGGCCATAGGCTATTTTGCTGGCATGCCAATACTCAAAAAACAACTCAAAGACCAAGCCAATTTATACCTCGAAGAAGCCAAAAGCAAAGCAGAGGCTGTAAAACAATCTAAAATGCTTGAATCAAAAGAGCGTTTTTTGTCTTTAAAATCTGAACACGAAAAAGAAGTTCAAAAGCGCAACTCTGAAATCCAAGTAGCTGAAAACCGCATCAAACAAAAGGAACAATCGCTTGATGACAAAATCAAAACTTACAAAACCAAAGAAGATGAGTTGGAAAAATTAAAAGGCCAAATCGCCAACCAACAATCAGCCTTGGCACGTAAAGAAAATGAAGTAGAACAAAGCCGTCAACAACAAATCAAAATGCTTGAAAAAGTAGCGAACTTAAGTGTTGATGACGCCAAAGCCCAAATGATTGAAGCCGTTAAAGCAGATGCGCACACCGATGCTATTTCTCAAAGCAAAATCATTATTGAAGAAGCGAAATTAAACGCTACTAAAGAAGCTAAACGCATAGTGCTTCAAACCATTCAAAGAACTGCCGCTGAAACTGCCATCGAAAATACCGTTACCGTCTTCAACTTAGAAAACGATGATGTTAAAGGCAGAATCATTGGTAGAGAAGGCCGTAACATCAGAGCTTTAGAAGCTGCTACTGGCATTGAAATCATTGTTGATGACACCCCAGAAGCAATCGTATTGTCTGGCTTTGATCCGGTGCGCAGAGAGATTGCCCGTTTGTCTTTACACAAATTAGTAGCTGACGGCAGAATCCACCCTGCCCGTATTGAAGAAATCGTTGAAAAAACCAGAAAAGACATAGAGCAAGAAATCATTGAAATTGGCCAAAGAACTGTGGTCGATTTAGGCATCACCGGCTTACACCCTGAATTGATCAGAATTGTAGGCAGAATGCGCTACCGTTCTTCATATGGTCAAAACCTATTAAAACACAGCCGTGAAGTGGCCAACTTATGTGCGACCATGGCCACTGAATTAGGCTTAAATGCCAAATTAGCTAAACGCGCTGGTTTATTACACGATATTGGAAAAGTGCCCGAAGATGATGCTGAAACGCCGCACGCTTTATTGGGTATGAAATGGGCTGAAAAATACGGCGAACATCCTGAGGTTGTGAACGCCATTGGTGCTCACCACGATGAAATCGAAATGACTTCAATGTTGTCTCCAATCATTCAAGCTTGTGACGCCATTAGCGGTTCAAGACCAGGTGCCCGTCGTGAAGACACTGAAAACTACATCAAACGTTTGAAAGACTTAGAAGCCCTTGCCATGAGCTTTAAAGGCGTTGAAAAAGCATTTGCTATTCAAGCCGGTAGAGAGTTACGTGTAATGGTAGACAGCGATCGTTCAAGCGATGCTGAAGTAGATCACCTTAGCTTCGAGATTTCTCAAAAAATCATGAAGGAAATGATCTACCCAGGTCAAATCAAAATCACTGTTATTCGCGAAAAGCGTGCAGTGAACTTTGCTAAATAAGGTAAAGCGCAATGGCCAACTCCATAGGCAAAAATATACAGATAAGCTCCTTTGGTGAATCTCATGGGCCCATGGTAGGTGTTGTCATTGATGGTTTTCCATCAGGATTTGCCATTGATGAAGCTCAGATTCAAGCAGAACTCAAGCGCCGCAAACCAGGGCAATCCAGCGTAAGCACTAGCAGACAAGAAGCCGATGAATTCAGCATTGTGTCTGGCGTGTTTGAAGGCAAAACCACTGGCAGCCCCATTGCGATACTCATTCCCAACACCAATCAAGCGCCCAAAGATTACGATGCTCTAAAAGACTTGTACAGACCTGGGCATGCTGATTTTACCTACCAAAAGAAATATGGTCACAGAGACCACAGAGGTGGTGGCAGAAGTTCTGCTAGAATAACGGCAGCATGGGTAGCAGCAGGCGCTTTGTGTAAACAGTACTTAGCTCAAACCGCCCATATAACTATTCAGGCGGTAGTTGCTCAAATAGGCCACATTGAAGTAGACAACATTTTTGAATTGGATTGGCAAACAGCCGAAAACAATAGCGTAAGATGCCCTCATCCGGCAATGGCATTGGCCATGCAAACCGCCATTGAAACTACTGCTGCAGAAGGCGATAGCTTAGGCGGACAAATCGCTTGCAGAATTCAAAATTGCCCTGTTGGATTGGGCGAACCAGTCTTCGATAAACTCAATGCCGATTTGGCAAAAGCTATATTCAGCATCAACGCCGTTAAAGGATTAAGCTTCGGTTCAGGCTTTGAAGGCGCTAAGCGCAAAGGCAGTCAAAACAACGACTCTGGCGCTGGCAATAGCAATCATGATGGCGGCATTACCGGTGGCATTAGCAATGGCAAAGACATTTGCTTACAAGTGGCCTTTAAACCCACTTCAAGCATAGCCCTTCCGCAAACTATGTTGCAACAAAACGGCGAAACAATTACCCATCAAATACAAGGCAGACATGACCCTTGTGTAGTGCCTAGAGCTGTTCCTATTGTTGAAGCCATGTGCGCCATTACCCTCATGGATCATCTACTTTTGAACTTAAAGTACAAATTTTGACCACTTACTGACACAATTGGCCTGAATTTGATGGTCTTATGAGATAAAACCTTATTTTTGCTTTTAAATCTCATGAAAAAAATTTTACTAGCTGTATTTGTTGTTTCATCTGCTATCAGCGTCTCTGCTCAATGTTTAACTGACCAATACCACAAGATTGCAAAAACCTTGCATCCGAATATTGTCCAAGAAGAGCAAGCCTTTAACAATTCTATTGCGCAAATCAGTTCGAGCAAGCGTGTTACCAAATACATTATTCCAGTGGTGTTTCATGTTATACACACAAACGGCCCAGAAAACATTTCTAAAGCGCAAATTGAAGATCAAATCCGCATACTCAATCAAGACTTTAGTTTAAACAACCCAAACAAAACAGCGATCAGAGCACCTTTTACAAGTGTTGCCGCTGATTGTCAAATTGAATTCCGTTTGGCTCAAGTGGACCCAAGTGGCAACTGCACAGATGGCATTAACCGCGTATACAGCCCTTTGCATGTGGACGCAAGAGACAATGTAAAATCCATTACAGGTGCGCGTTGGGATTATAGAAAATACTTAAACATTTGGGTGGTTAGCTCCATTCAAGACAACAGTGGCACAGGCGGCACTACCTTAGGGTACGCCTACTTACCAAGTGCTGTTGCTGGTGGCATGGGCAATATGGATGGCATTGTTATGAGATCTGATTGTATGGGCACAATTGGCACAGGCAATCCAACATATGCAGGCAGAACACTGACACATGAAATTGGCCATTATCTTGGTTTGTTTCACACTTTTGAAGATGGTTGCGCAGGCACAGGGAGTTCAAAAGGCGATTTGTGTGCAGACACCCCTCCTGTAGCAGGCACGTTTACCAACGCCAACTGCCCGGCCAATGGCAATTCTTGTAATACCGATGCTCCCGATTTGATTGACCAATGGGAAAACTATATGGATTATTCTCAAGGCACTTGCCAAAGCATGTTCAGCAACAATCAAAAAACACGCATGCACAATGTGATTACTGGCTACAGTTTCAGAAGTAACTTGGTTTCAGCCGCTAACTTAATAGCTACAGGCGTTAACAAAAGCAATGTGGTGCCTTTAGCCTTTTTCTCAAGTTCGGCCCGTGTGGTTTGCGCAGGCGACCCAGTATACTATTACGACAACTCTTGCAAAGCACAAGTAACAAGTAAACAATGGCAATTTGTTGGTGCAAACATTAGCAGCACCAATAAAGACACTGCCGTAGTGACCTACAGCACGCCAGGTTTTTACAAAGTCACTTTAACCGTAACCAACGCCAACGGATCAAACACTTTAAATATTGACAATTACGTTGAAGTAAAACCGCGCATTGCCCCTAACAAACCATCAGTTAGTCAAGATTTTGGCAAAGCAGATTGGAACACCAATACAGGTTGGCGCATTTTAGATCCAACAGCCACTAAATTAACCCGAGATACTACAACAGGCTACAGAGGCAACAATAGTTTATATGCGCCAATTAGTAGTTCAGTTCCAGCCGGCATGCGCTTCCAATTGGTAACCCCTCAAATCGATATGCGCCCTTTAGCTGGCAAGAGCCCTAAACTCTCTTTAATGTTGGCTTATATCAGACAAAGTGCGACTTCAACTGAAGAGTTTCGTTTATATTACTCTAAAGGTTGCAACTACAATTGGACTCAATTCATTTACAGAGGTGCCACAGCCTTGGCCTATACCAGCACCTTCTCGCCTACTTTCAAACCTAATGCAAGTAACCAATGGAAACAATTAAGCTTTGGTTTAAACAGCTTTGAACAAGATAGCAATATTGCCTTTATGATTGAATTAGTTAGCGGCGCAGGCAATCCAATCTATATTGACGAAATCAATATTGGCCAGTACAATACAGATATCAGTGCTGTAGAGAGCATAAAAGCGCTTAACATCTTCCCTAACCCAAGCGAAGGATTATTGAACATAAGCTATGAACACAATTCTGGTGAAACTGAAATTTGGTTAGAAAATTTACAAGGACAAATAATTGACACTGTATTAATGCCAACTCAAGCTGAAGGCCAAGTTCAAGTTCAATACCACAAAAATGCCCTGATTGATAATGGCCTTTACATACTAAAAATTAGGTCGAATAACCAAGTTATCAATAAAAAGGTCATATTTGCAAACTGATTTTAAACTCAAAGATGACTAAAAACTTAGTAATTGTTGAGTCTCCTGCTAAAGCTAAGACCATAGAAAAATTCCTCGGAAAGGATTATACTGTTCGTTCTAGCTTTGGACATATTAGAGATTTAGACAAAGGCGATAGCGCCATTGACATAAAAAACGGGTTTAAACCCAATTACATCGTTTCACCAGACAAAGTCAAAGTAGTGAACGAGTTAAAGAAATTAGCCAAAGAAAGCGAAATGGTTTGGTTAGCTTCCGATGAGGACCGCGAAGGAGAAGCTATTTCTTGGCACTTGTTTGAAGTCCTTGGATTGAAAGAAGAAAAAACCAAGCGTATTGTGTTTCATGAAATCACAAAACCAGCCATTGAAAACGCTATTAAACACCCGCGTAGCATTGACAAAGCCCTTGTTGACGCTCAGCAAGCTCGAAGAATTTTAGACCGTTTAGTGGGTTTTGAATTGTCGCCTATCTTATGGCGAAAAGTAAAACCTTCTTTATCTGCAGGCAGAGTGCAATCGGTAGCGGTGAGATTAATTGTAGAAAGAGAACGCGAGGTGAACCATTTTACTTCTGTTTCTGATTTCAGAATTACCGCAGAATTCACCAAAAAAGGCCATAAGAAAGCCATTAAAGCGGAGCTGCCTACCCGATTCAAAACAGAAGCGGAAGCCATTGCCTTTTTGAAACAAGCACAAGACAGCGATTTCACTGTTAACCATATTGAGGTAAAACCAGCTCAAAGAAAAGCTGCGGCACCGTTTACAACCAGTACGCTTCAACAAGAAGCCTCAAGAAAATTAGGTTACCCAGTGGCCAAGACCATGTTATTGGCTCAGAAGCTTTACGAAGCGGGTCATATTACCTACATGAGAACGGACTCTGTTAATTTATCTCAAACGGCTATTTTAGGCGCTGAGAAAGAGATTAAAGCAGCCTTCGGAGCTGAATACAGTGCCCCAAGAAACTACACCACTAAAAACGCAAGTGCTCAAGAAGCGCACGAGGCCATCAGACCGACCTATTTTGACCACCATAAGGCTGGTGAAGATCCTCAAGAGATGAAATTATACGAGCTCATTTGGAAACGCGCTATTGCCAGTCAAATGGCCAATGCAGAACTTGAGCGCACCTTGGTGGATATCAATGTTAGCAAGGCCAAGCAAAACCTTAAAGCCGAAGGTGAAGTGATTCAATTTGATGGCTTTTTAAAGGTGTATATGGAAAGTCAAGACGACGAAGACGATGATGACAACAAAGACATTCTACCACCTTTAAAAGTGGGTGAAGCTTTAGATTTAACACAAATGTTGTCTGAACAAAAATTCAGTCGCCCAGCTCCAAGATACACGGAAGCCAGCTTGGTTAAAAAACTTGAAGATTTAGGCATTGGCAGACCTTCAACCTATGCTCCAACCATCTTAACCATTCAAAAGAGAGGTTATGTGGTAAAAGAAAATAGAGAAGGTACACCAAGAGCTTTTCAAACAGCCCTTTTAAAAGGCAATGAGATTACCGTTAAAACCAATACAGAAAATACCGGCGTAGAGAAAAACAAACTCTTCCCTACTGACATTGGCATTTTGGTAACCGATTTCTTAAACGAACATTTTGAATCCATTATGGATTATAGCTTTACCGCTAGCGTTGAAAAAGAATTTGACGAAATAGCGCAAGGCATGCAAGCTTGGACAAAAATGATAGACCGTTTTTACAAGCCATTCCATAAAGATGTCGACAAAACCCTTGAAAATGCAGAACGCGTTAAAGGTGAAAGAGTGATTGGTAACGACCCTGTTTCTGGCAAACCAATTATTGGTAGAATTGGCCGTTATGGCCCCTTGGTTCAAATTGGTGATCAAGAAGATGAAGACAAAAAATTCGCCAGCTTGCGTTCTGGTCAATCCCTTGAAACCCTTACCCTTGAGCAAGCCCTTGAACTGTTTAAACTACCTAGAACCATTGGTAGTTACCAGCAAACTCCAGTAACGGCAGCTATTGGCAAGTTCGGTCCTTACATTAAATTTGGTAGCTTATTCGCCTCCATTCCTAAAGACAAAGACATCTTCGAAATCACAATCGAGGAGGCCATTGAACTCATAGACAATAAAATCAAATCAGAAGCTGAAAAGGTGCTAAAAACCTTTAAAGAAGATGCTGATTTAGAAATTTTAAAAGGCCGTTGGGGCCCTTACATTGCCTACAAACGCAATAACTACAAATTACCAAAAGACAGCAACCTGGACCAATTGACCTTTGAATCAGTTATGGAAATGGTACAAGCCCAATCTAAAGGTAAAGTAGGTGCGAATGCAGAACCAAAAGCAAAAGTCAAGGCAAAAGCTAAGGCGGCTCCCAAAGCAAAAGCGAAAGCAAAAGCCAAGTCTAAGAAATAAACATGCTTGAAGACAGCAAAATCAAAGCTTTGCTGAGTTTGCTTGAAGACCCTGACGAAACCGTTGGCAATTCTGCAATCGAAGCACTGAGTCAATGCCACATTGACCAAACGCCTCTATTAGACGCCTTCTTATACACCCACATTGATTCAGAGTTAGCTAAACAGCGTTTAGAATTTTGCATAGACAGCATTCGCATTCAGCATTTTGGCCAACAAATACTGGACTGGAAAGCGAAAGATAGTTCAGACCTAATTTTACCCCTCGCCTACATTGCTCAATTCAAATACCCTGATGTAAAACCAGAGCATTTACGCGAACAAATAGAGTCTTTAAGACTCGATGCTTGGTTGGAGTTTCATTATGACTTAACCTCTTTTGAAAAGGTTAAAATCTTAAACTATATCTTATTTCAATTACATGGATTTAGAGCCAATGAGGCAGACTTCTTAAACCCAGATAACAGTTATTTCAATCAAGTCTTGAACACTAAAAAAGGCAATCCCATTGCCTTGTCTATTGTATACATTTTAGTGGCTCAAAGATTAAACATACCAGTGTATGGCATCAATCTGCCACGCCATTTCATTATGGCATACGTGGAAGATCAAGAAACAGAAAACTTAGACCATTTCAACGATAAGCAAAGCATATCGCACATCGCCAAAGGTGAAATCAAATTTTACATCAATGCCTATAATGGCGGTGGTGTATTCAATCAAGAGCAACTCAGCAATATCATTAAAGAAATGGGCTTGCCGCTGCATCCTCAAAACCTATTACCATGCAGCAATGAGGCGATTATTTTAAGGGTCTTAATGAATCTGTACAACAGTTATCAAGCTTCTGGGCAAAGTATAGCCCATCAAATAGACAAAATCATTCAAGCCTTTCAAGCTTAAAATTGGACGGCAGCGGGCACAAAGGCCTTGTAATTGCCCTTGTGTTTAATCACATCTCTAACTATAGTAGAACTGATATTAGAATACGACGGACTGCTTAATAAAAACACGGTTTCAATTTGGGCGTTCATTTCTTTGTTGGCAAAGGCTATGCTTTGTTCGTATTCAAAGTCTAAACCTGAGCGCAAACCTCTGATTAAAAAAGCGGCGCCTTGCTCTTGGCAAAAGGCAATGGTTAAGCCCGTATAAGATTTCACTTCAACTTGAGGCAAATGCGCACAAGATTGTTTGATCCATTCTAAGCGTTGCTCAACAGAAAACATAGAGGCTTTATCTGCATTGTGACCAACCGCTACTATCACTTTATCAAACAGCTGAGCAGCCTTTTGAATAATGTCTAAATGACCATTGGTGATCGGATCAAATGACCCCGGAAACACTGCTGTTTTTAACATAGGTTTAGGATTGAAAGCAAGTAAAGGCGGTATTGCCGTATTGCTTCTTCAAAAATACCAATTTGTCTTGGAATACCAAACGGTCTACATGCTCTAAAACAAATAGGCTTGGTTGACTCAAAAACCAATCTGCTTGAATAACCTTTTGTACCAAAGTATGAATATTGGGATAATCATAAGGCGGATCGGCAAAAATGAGTTGAAAAGGACTCTGATTGTGTTCTAAAAACTTTATGGCATCACTTTTAACGATTTGCCAGTGTTCAATTTGCAATTTGCTCTTAATGGCCTGCATGTATTGACTGTTTTTGGCAGCAAGATCAACACTAACCAAAGAGGCGGCCCCTCTTGATAAACATTCTAATCCAATATTACCAGTACCAGCAAACAGATCTAATACTTTAATTTCCTCTATATCTAAATAAGGAGCAAGACTATTGAACAAACTCTCTTTGACCAAATCTGAAGTTGGCCTGGTATTGGAACCGTGATAAACCGGGAATTGAAACCCTTTATATAAGCCTTGAATTATTCGCATTGTGCCATTAATTCATTGGGCATTAACCATGCAGTTAAATCAAGCAATTCTGCATCTAATTCATAGGGCAAACGCAAACAATCTACCCCCTGAAAGTATGGCTTTAAAAAGTTGATTAGGGCCGAATTTTGCCATAAATCATAGCTAACTGTCAAAGTCAATTGACTTTGTTCCATTTGAACGGCTTGAATGGCCGCAACAATGAAATACAATACTTCGTGCTCAGTATTGGCCGCAAACACATTGGAAAATTGCAATTGCTTTTGGTTAAACAATACAACCAGCAATTGATTGTCTTGATACCATACAAACAATTGTTGACCACTGCCTTTTTGCAATTGCCATTGGGCAATGCCTTCTAAAATATGCTTATGGTCTTTGGGCAAATCACTTTCAATCACGAAAGGCAATTGATCAGAAGCATGGTTCTGTGCAAACTGATTGGGCACAACCTGTACTTTAGGGATTTGACTCACTACTAACTTCTTATTGAAGGGCATGCTTAACCATTCATCTTGATCTGCATGGCCTTTGTGCATGACTTTATAGGCTAGTAATTGCTTACTCAACACAGAATAGACAGACAAGACTTCATATGCTTCCCAATCGCAGCGGTAAACATTGCAAAGGTTAATGCTTTCATCCGCTTTGAGCGGCTGTTCCGCAACTATATGTTTTTTATCTCCAATTGCCATCAATCGTATTTAATGTTTTATTGCCAATGTTTAACACACGGTCTTTCCCTAAAGCTGCTGGTGTAGCAATATCAAAGTAAGGCAAAGTATCACCAGATTGAACAGTGTATGCTGCCTCGAATACAAAAGGGAATTTTTGAGCCCTATCTGCATAGCCTAAATGCAAAATATCAAAGTCAGAATGCTGTATATCAAACAAAGGTCTTAAGGTGGTATCAGCCACAGAAGATTGTCCTTCTGAAACCTCCATTAATTGCGCTTTTTGAGCAAAATCTGCAAGGGTATTGAAATCCGCAGCATAATAACCATTAACTGACCTATAAGCCACTTGCAAAGCTTTTAAAGTGTCAAGTCTGCCAATGATAAGCGCCTTGTCATAGGCATCTATAGACTTTGCTTGCATACTGGAACGAACAGAACGAAACAATAAGACACACATAATGCAGCCTATGAGCAACCACAACAGTGTTAAAAATTGCTTCTTGTTCATTTGTAGTGCAATGATACTAAATATTTTGCAGACCTATTCAGGCTAAAACAACAAAAAACCCCGCCAATTAGCGGGGTCTTTGATCTTAAAAACAAACTTAAAAATGAGGGTATTATTAACCTTTTTTAGCTTTCAAATTGATTGAAATGGTCAACTCATCTTTGATGGCATTGTCACCTAACTTCTTTAATAAAGCTGCTGGTGATGCTGATACTGAATTGTATTTAATGCCGAAATCTAAACGGTTGATAACCACAGTAGCTGTAGCAGTTAATTCATCGCCATTGATGGCAACTTTAGCTGGGAAGCTGATGTTTTTAACTGAATCTTTAACGGTCAAGTTACCGCTGATGGTGTGGGTGTTACCTGCAGCATCATTGCTTAATACAGTTACGTTAGTTACATCAAATTTAGCAGTTGGGTATTTGGCTACATCAAAGAAATCTGGAGACATTAAGTGACCAACTAAGTGGTAGTTCAAACTGTCTTTGTCATTTGGCAAATCAGCATTGGTAATGGTGTTCATGTTGACTACGAATCCACCAGAAACGATGTTACCATCTTTAATGTTTAATGAACCGCTGCTTAAACGAATACCTCCGTTATGACCGCCAACGATTTTTTTAGAATCCCAACCAATTATTGAACCGATGGTATCAATTGAGTAGTTGATGCCAGTAGAGTCTGTGCTCACTGCAGCTTGATCTGAAGCTTGAGTAGCTTCTTGATTGTTACAAGCAGCGAATACTGCTGCTAATGATAAAATGAAGATTGATTTTTTCATGGTACAAATTTAATAAAATATTCGTTACAACATATATCTATTGCCTATCCAGATATAACGTTTGTTTATAAAGTCAGTATTGGTAAAGGTTGCATTCCCTGCAGGATTGCCTCCAGATACGTGTAAATCACTAAAGGCAGCATGCTGATTAACAAAAGCAGCGCCGATGAAATTAAAGGATACAGGTGTAAAGACAGCATTCATAGCTACTTGAATAGCAGTGGATTTAGCCGCATCAGTTGTATAGGCAGAGCAGGTAATCGCGCCATGAGATTGCGCTGATACCTGAACAACAGACAATGATTGCTCAAAGCTCTCTGTTTGCACTAAATAAATCATAGGCCCAAAACATTCTTTCATGTAGATGTTTTTATCTTCTACAGAACAAGCAATAACACTTGGGGTTTGTAGGCGTGCTGATTCAAACTCTGCATTCACAACATTGGTGTCATAGGTCAATACTTTATCAGCATGCAATTGAAGCTCTTGTTGTATTCTGCTAATGGTCGCATCATTTTGAATGGCACCCAATGTTGGTGCAGCCGCTTTTGGATTGTCCATTAAGCCTTTAATGGCCATAACAATTTTTTGTTGAACGTCTGCTACAGATACAAGCCCTTCTTCAGTTTGAACGCCTTGCTTGGCAATATAAATATTCTGAGGAGCCGTACACATTTGACCTGAATACAAAGACACAGCAAAGGCTATGTTTTGAGCAACGGCATCTATGTTCTTACACGAATCTAATAGGATAGAATTGATACCTGCTTTTTCAGTGAAACAAGTTTTATGAAGTGATTCAACATAATCACCAAATGCATTGCCACCAGTGTAATCAATTAATTGAACAGCAGGGTGCTCTGCAAGTGTTTTGCTTAAAGGGGCTTCAATGGTATCTGCCGCCAATTGAATGCTATGAGGATTTACCCCTGCGGCTATCATAGCGGTTTGCAATGCTTCAATAAAAATAGCTATAGGATAAATGGCTTTAGGATGTGGTTTAACGATACATACATTGCCAGTCATTAAGTTGGCATACAAACCTGGAACGGTATTCCAAGTTGGGAAAGTAGAACAACCAATCACCAAACCAATGCCTTTAGGAATTGGTGAATAGGTTTTGTGAAGAGACAAATCAAACTTGCCCATTGGCTTTACCCAATTCACTTGATTAGGATAGTATGTCAATTGCTCATATGCAGTAGCCATTACTTCCAATGCTCTATCACAAGCATGTGGCCCTGAGGCTTGAAAGCTCATCATAAAACTTTGACCTGTGGTATGCATTGTGGCATAGGCCAATTCAAAAAA
>JAURIG010000079.1 GCA_030832905.1 Bacteroidota bacterium | reverse complement strand
CCAAATATGACGATTTCAAAATGTTTTTGAATGAATGGATGAGTGCCCAACAAATAGCCTAAGGAAGTTACCCCACCAACCCATAATATAGCCCCCAAAACACAGTTGCGAATGTACTTGCCATAAGTCATAGAACCGGCACCAGCTACAAAGGGTGCCACCGTTCTAACAATTGGGATAAATCTGGCAATGATGACAGTTTTTCCACCGTATTGAGCATAGTATTTTTCAGTCTTTTCAATGTGGGCTTTTTTCAAAAACAATATCTTTTCTTTGGCCTTGATCCAATTCCCAAAGGTTTTACCAATAAAATAATTGGTGTTGTCGCCTAATAATGCAGCTACAATTAATAAAGGGATTAAGTAAGCGATGTTTAAGCTGCCTTCTGAAGCGGCTAGTGCACCAGCAGCAAATAAAAGAGAGTCCCCAGGTAAAAGGGGCATTACCACTAAGCCTGTTTCAGTAAATATAATCAAAAACAACAAAGCGTATATCCAAACCCCGTATAAACTGATCCAATCTTTTAAGTAAGCATTTAAGTGCAATAGCACATCTAGTCCATCTTTAATCAACTCCATGCCACAAAGTTAAGCTTATTTTATAATGTCAAAAATCAATTTAATGCGTCCAGTTGTCAAACAATAAAAACTGAAACTAAGGCGTTATCATTATATGAAAGCTCAAATAACATCCGTAGTAATCTTGGCCTTACTTCTGTTCATGAGCAGTTGTGGAGGTTCTAAATGCTATGCTTCTAAAGGTCGTTCATTTTCCTGCGCAAAATCTTTTTAAAGCTTCCATTCAATAATTTCCATTATTTTTGATTGTATGTTTCGAAAAACGCTGCTCTTGGGAATTTGTTTCTGTTTGTTGTTGTGCAACGCTTGTAAGTCGCCAAGAATGGGGGCCGGAAAACAAAAAAAGCACTGTAACTGTTCTTTTTGATCACTCAAATATATCTTGATTGTCAAGAATACTCAAGTAGTTGTAATAGCGGCTGCCAGCAATTTGACCTGCTTCAAAGGCTTTGAATACAGCGCATTCAGGTTCGTTTTGATGGGTGCAATCATTGAATTTACACTTCGGCATATAGGCTCTGATTTCAGGGAAATAATGGCCAATTTCAGTTTTTTCTAAATCAATGATACCAAAATCTCTTATGCCTGGGGTATCAATTAATGCAGAATCCGAATCTATGAAAAACATCTCTGCAAAGGTGGTGGTGTGTTTGCCTTTTTGATGGCTATCGCTGATGCTATTGGTTTTTTGATTGGCCAAAGGGAGTAACTGGTTCAAGATACTTGATTTCCCCACCCCGGAATGCCCACTAATCAATGAGGTTTTGTGTTGTAAAACTGATTTTAAAACCGAGTTGGGTGAATAATTAGCATCAATGGTTGAACCCATCAAACATTTATACCCCAAAGGTTCATATAGAGCTTTCAAGTGCTCAAAGTGTAACACATCGTCGCTGTTATATAAATCACATTTATTAAATACCAAGCAAACCGGAATATGATAAGCGCCTGCCATAACCAAAAAGCGGTCAATAAATCCTAAAGAGGTTCTTGGTGCGCTCAAGGTGACGACTAATACAGCCAAATCAAGATTAGAGGCAATGATCTGAGCTTGTTTGCTTAAATTGTTGCTTTTGCGAATCATGTAATTGTTCCGCGAATGTATTTGCGTAATAACGGCGTAAGTTTCGTCGCCACTGCTTTCAAGTTCGTAGTCTACCCAATCGCCAACCGCCACAGGGTTAGTGGTTTTAATGGTCTTTAATCTGATTTTGCCTTTTATTCGGGCATCAATAATACTGGTGTCAGCTTGTCTGATTTTATACCAACTACCAGTTGATTTAATGATGAGGCCTGATAAAGTCATTCGTCAGATTAAAAAATATTTTCGCAAATCTGCTTGGTAGATTCACTTCTTCCCATGGTATAAAAGTGCAATACCGGAACATTGGCCTTCATCAAGGCTTTACATTGGGTAATGGCCCATTCAACGCCAATTTGTTTAACTGCATCACCAGTTTTAGCTTGTTCAATGGCATCGCTTAAAGTGTCGGGAATGTCTATGTGAAACAACTTTGGTAAAATGTTTAACTGGGCTTTTGTGGTTAAGGGTTTTATGCCCGGTATTATCGGTACATGGATATCGTTCTGACGACATTTCTCCACAAAATCAAAGTACTTTTGGTTGTCGAAAAACATCTGAGTCACTAAAAACTCTGCGCCAGCATCAACCTTCTTTTTTAAGAAAGCCATATCAGATTTTAAATTGGGCGCATCGTGGTGCTTTTCAGGATAAGCCGCCGCTCCAACACAAAAGTTTGTGATATTGGCATTAGACAATTCTTCATCAAGGTATAAGCCATTATTCATTTGTTTGATTTGCTGAATCAGCTCAAGCGCATTGGCATTACCATTGCTTTCAGGCTTGAATATGGCTTCGTTTTTGGCATTATCACCTCTGAGGGCTAAAACATTGTCTATGCCCAAAAAGTTTAAATCGATTAACGCGTTTTCAGTGTCCTCTTTGCTAAAACCACCACAAATAATGTGCGGTACAGTGTCAATTTGGTATTTGTGCATCACTGCAGCGCATATGGCAACAGTGCCTGGTCTTTTTTTGGTGGCCACTTTCACAAATGAACCATCTGGTCTTTTCTTTTCAAGGTAATCTTCTCTGTGGTAAGTAACATCAATAAAAGAGGGTTTGAATTCCATTAATGGATCAATCCCATGGTATATGCTCTCAATGCTGTCGCCTTTTAAAGGTGGTAAGATTTCAAATGAAAACAAAGTGGCTTTTGCGCCTTTTATGTGGTCAACAATTTTCATGTTTAGAATGTAACTTCAAGGGTTTTGGTGTCATTGCCGCGTTTAACTTCTATCGTGGTGGTTTGGCCTTTTTTGAATTGGCCTAAACTCTTCATGTAATCTTGGATATTGCTAATTGAATAGTCGCCCATTTTAATGATGATGTCGCCTTTTAAAAGACCTGCTTTTTCGCCTGGTTTGCCTAAATTAACACCATCTACTCTTAGGCCAACGCCATCGAATACATAATCAGGCATGATGCCCAAGGTCACTTTGAAACTCATTTTTTCACTTTCTTCAGATTTGGTAGCGGTGAAAGGCATTTCATTGGTAGTGTTCAAGGCTTTCATCACATCAAGACTGATGTTATACACTTGAAGCATGCCACCGTAATTGATTTTAGTTTCATCATCAGAAGGTGTGTGGTAATCTTGGTGTTGACCAGTAAAGAAATGCAAAACTGGAATGTTGGCAAAATAAAAACTCGTATGGTCAGAACTGCCTGTGCCACTCTCAGTGGTTTTGATTTTGATTTGACTGCTGTCAGTTTGCACTGAAGCTAGAGCAGTTTTCCATGCAGGACTGGTACCCACGCCATACACCATTAAAGTCTTTTTTACAGAATCCAATCTGCCAACCATATCGTAATTCAACATGTATAAAACAGTTTTAAGGTCAATGCTTGGATGTTTAACAAAGTGGTTACTGCCCAATAAACCTTGCTCTTCACCACTAAAAGCGATAAAAACATAATTGTGTTGACGCCATTTTTTGTTCTTTTTAATTTGTTTGGCTAAAGACAAGATCATACTCACGCCGCTGGCATTGTCGTCTGCACCGTTGTGAATTTGCCCGCTTTTAGGTTCTCGACTGCCGCCGAATTCATTGTAGCCTAAGTGGTCTTGATGTGCGCCAATGATAATGGTTTTAGCTTTATGGTTATCTATCATGCCAATCACATTGTGAGCGGTTGAGTTGAGTTGTGCAATGTTCACAGTGAAACTAATAGACTTGGCATTGAGGATTGAAGGTTGCAAAGCCGCAGCATATACAACAGGAATGCTTCTTGGTTTAACCGTACGGTCAAGTTGACCTTTAGGTGCTTCAATGTTAGGATTTACATTCACAAACACAACAGCTCTGGCGCCCATTTTTATGGCTTGGTCTACTTTGTAGGTTAAACTTTCGTAAGGCTCATATCGGCCATGGGCATTGCCACTTTCAGGGCTGCCCAGTCTGATCACAAATACTTTGCCTCTGATGCCTGTTGTGTCTGCATAATCATTGTAGTTAAACTCTGGAGCTGTTATGCCATAGCCAGCCTGATATACAGCCGTTTCATTGAGACTATCGTGGTTACAGCTTTGTGCTAAAGGATAAAACTCGCCTTTGTTCGATTTTAAACCGTATTTTTTCTCGTCTTTTTCGGTCCATAACATAACTGATCGGCCTTGAGAAATACGCATTTTGATGATGCTAAAAGTTTGAAAATAAGAACCAGAGTCGTTGCCTTTTGGGCTGATTTTATATTGTTTGAAAAGGTCAGCAATGTATAACGAAGAGCGCAACTCTCCGCTTGAACCGGTTAAACGGCCTTCCAATTGATCGCTAGCTAAGTAGCTTAAATCGTTTTTCATCTGTTTAACGACTTCGCCTGATTTTTGGGCCTTAACTGCAATTGAAATGCCTAGTAAAGCAACACAAAGGACAATTTTTTTCATGAACATTTTTTTTGCGAAGATACAGTAAAAAAACATCTTAGCGGGCAAGTTTTAGGACCGGGCGAACTTTTTTTACTTTAGTAAATTCACTTATTTTTGCAACATGCAACACAAAATCGCTCCAAGTATATTATCTGCTGATTTCGGCCAACTAGAAAGAGACATACAAATGATCAATCAAAGCCAAGCGGATTGGTTCCATGTGGATGTGATGGATGGTGTATTTGTGCCTAACATTTCTTTCGGGTTTCCGGTGATGCAAACCTTAAAGCAACATGCTCAAAAACCATTGGATGTACATTTGATGATAGTGGATCCTGACAGATACATTACCCGTTTTGCAGAGTATGGCACTGCTGTATTAACCGTTCACATAGAGGCTTGTACCCATCTGCATAGAACCCTTCAAGCCATTAAGGCCGCCGGGATGAAAGCTGGTGTTGCTGTTAACCCTCATACAAATGTGAATCAATTAAGCGATGTCTTAGGGGATTTGGATTTGGTTTGTTTAATGAGTGTAAACCCTGGCTTTGGAGGTCAATCATTCATAGAAAATACCTACCGTAAAATTGAGCAATTAAAAACCATGCAAGCCCAACAAGGTGTGTCGTTTGAAATTGAAATAGATGGCGGTGTGACCTTGTCAAATTACAAACGATTAATTGATACTGGTGCAACTGTTTTAGTGGCAGGTAATACGGTCTTTTCTGCCGCTAGCCCTTCAGATACAATAGCACAGCTTAAGCAATAATTCATAGATTGTGGCGTTATTGCTATGTCTTTTTTGAAACCTTTTTTTACCATATTGTTGATTGGCTTGGGCTATCAGAGCATTGCTCAGTCCTACATTCAAGGCTATGTGTACAATGATAGCAACCAAGTTTTAAAAGGGGTTAAAATCAAATCTTCTGTAAGTGATGAACTCTTCTTCACAGACAGTTTAGGGTATTATCGCGTGCCGTATGTCAAGAAGAAACGCAACGCTTTAACCTTTGAATACAAAGGCTTTAAACCCTATACAGCCATTGCACCTGCCTTATTTGAAGATGAAGATTACACCCTTACCATCCGTTTGAATGATCAGGTTCAAACCATCAGAGGTAGTGGTGTAAAAGGGAAGGTTGAGGAACGCTCAGACATTGTTTTAAAACCATTGAATTCAAGACCGAGTGTTTCAGGTGATTTTTCTGATTTTATTAAATCTTTAGCGGGGGTCAGTTCAAACAATGAACTCAGTTCTCAATACAACGTAAGAGGAGGGAGCTATGACGAAAACCTAGTGTATGTGAATGATATTGAGATTTATCGACCTCAATTAACAAGAAGTGGTCAACAAGAAGGTTTGAGTTTCATCAATCCTGATTTGGTTAATAATGTTAAATTCTCTGCCGGGGGCTTTGAAGCCAAGTACGGCGATAAATTGTCATCTGTTTTGGATGTGCAATACAGGACCCCTAAACAATTTAGCTCTGGCGTGCAAGCAGGTATAATGGGTGGCTCTGTCTATACGGAAGGTCTGCTCAAGGCTAAACAACGCATTGGCGCTAAAGATTCAACCAGATTAACCTATTTAATTGGTGCAAGGTACAGAGCCAATAGAAATCTACTGAATTCGTTTGATGCTCAAGGTTTATACCGCTCAAAATTTTATGATTTTCAATCGCTGTTAACCTATCATTTTAACCGCTATAACCGTTTAGAATGCTTAATCAATTACGCCCAAAACCGCTACAGCTTTGAACCTGAATACCAAGAAACTACTTTTGGAACCTTTCAAAATACCCTTAAAGTCAAGATTGGGATGGATGGCCAAGAAATCATGGACTACCAATCTGGTATGGGGGCCTTGTCGTGGGTGTTTCAAAAGAAAAGGGTAGAACTCAAATGGATGGCCAGTGCATTTGCCTCTAATGAGAGCGAACATTACGACATTATTGGGGCCTATGAATTAGGAGAGGTTGACAATGACATTGGATCTAAAACCTTTGGTCAAATTAAGAGCCTAATTGGTAAAGGCTTTTTCGTTAACCATGGTCGCAATGATTTGTATTTTAATGTAATGAACTTAGCCCATCAAGGACAAATCAAGTTCAACGGACCTAAAACCAAAAGGCCATTAAACAATGTCAGTATTGACCAATTAAGACATCCGGCCAAGTGGGTATATGGCCTCAAATATCAAGTTGAACAATTTGACGACCGTTACAAAGAATGGAAATACAATGATTCAGGTGGCTACTCTATGGGCATTAGCAATGATTCAGCTATATATTTAAGTGATCAAGTAAGCGCTAAGCATGTATTGAACAATTCAAGACTATCGGCCTTCACCCAATGGCATCAGGCTTTGGGCAATGTTAATCAAATCAGTTTAACTGCTGGGTGTCGTTATTTGTATACTGCACTTAATGATCAAACCATGGTGTCGCCAAGGCTTCAATTGTATTATGAGCCCAACAAGGCCTATAATCAATTGCATAAACACGACTCTATTCCACTGAAGAAAAACCTATTGGTAAAAGCCGCATGGGGTATTTATTACCAAGCACCGTTTTACAGAGAGATGCGTCAATTTGATGGGCAACTTAATACCTTATTAAAAGCCCAAAGAAGTATACATTATACTGCAGGGGTAGAATTCGGATTCAAATCTGCCTCAAGGCCTTTTAAGTTTTCTGGCGAACTCTTTTATAAGGACTTAGATTACTTAGTACCATATATATTAGACAATATCAGAATTAGATATTATGCCAATAATGCAGCAAGAGGGTATGCTACAGGTATTGATATGCGCGTGAATGGCGAATTCATAAAAGGCTTGGAAAGTTGGTTCAGTTTAAGCCTTTTAAAAACCGATGAAATCATTCGCTATGTGAACAGTCAAAATGAAACGTTAGAATCGCCTTGGTTAAGGCGTCCAACAGACAGGCGCATAACGGCTGCAGTGATGTTTCAAGATGAACTTAAAACCAATAAAGATTACAGAGTCCATTTAATGTTGAACTATGGATCTAGTTTGCCTTTCTATCTGGGTGGTCAATACCGCTATGAACAATTGTACAGCATACCTTCTTATAAAAGAGTAGATATTGGTTTTAGTAAAGTCTTAATTGGTGGGGTCAATACTAAAAAGACCTCACGCACCATTAAAAACATGTGGGTAGGTTTTGATGTATACAATCTATTGCAAATCAATAATGTGATTTCGTATTGGTGGATTAAAGATTATA
>JAURIG010000078.1 GCA_030832905.1 Bacteroidota bacterium | reverse complement strand
TGAATATGCTGAAGCCAAAATCATTGGCTTATTGATATTTGAAATTGAAGGCCAAGAGGATTTGGAGTTGCATGTCAAATTGAATACCAGTAGTTTGGCTAATTGTTTATCGGCATTAGAGCGCCATGGCTATCATGTGGCTCAGTATTTCAATCGCGAAGATTCTCAAGAAGACCTCGATAGTCGCTACGCCAATTTAATGAAGTTTATTGATTTGTAGGGCATGCCAATTCTTAAATGCATAGTTTTACTTTGCTTGCCTTTGCAGGCATTTGCCTCAAGTTCAGATAGTCTTAAAGTTCAAGACATTTTAATAGAAGGGAATGCCAAAACCAATTCGGCCATTATTCTTAGAGAATTGTCTTTTAAACCAGGCGATGTAATAGCCGATTGGCCGAGCACTGTTCAAGAAAATACCCAGCGGCTTTTGAATTTGTTTTTGTTTAATGAGGTGAAGATTGAAAGCAATGCTAATAGGGTAATCATCCAAGTGAAAGAACGCTTATATGTTTGGCCTAAAATTGATTGCTCCACAGCAGACAGAAACTTCAACCAATGGTGGTTAAGCAAAGACCTTAAACGCTTGAATTTGAATACTCAACTAGGTATTTTTAATATCAAGGGCCAAAATAAGTCTTTGTGGTTTAGATCACAATTGGGTTATACCACAGCATTGAGTTTGACCTTTAAGCAACCATATATTAACGCCCAAAAAACCATTGGCATTCAGGCGCAATTGTATTATTCCGCCAATAAAGAAATTTGGATTCAAACAGCAAATGATAAACTTCAGTTTTACAGCGCAAACAATCAAACTATGATTAAGCGTTTAGGTGCTGAAGCATGGCTGTTGTATAGGCCCAAAATCTATACTTATCATGCGTTCGGGATTGGGTTTAGACATATTGGTATTGCAGATTCTGCTGTTGCGCACCAGGGCAATAATCCCTATTTGTGGCAGGGCTTGTCTAGCCAAAAAGAAATGAATTTGGCCTATCAATTGAGTATTGACAAACGCAACTTGAAGGGTTTCCCAACTAAGGGCTATTTGATCAAAGCACAATGCGATTGGAACACGCTATGGGCTCAATCCTCTTCATTGCATTACTGGCAATTAAAGGGCAGTGCAGCTAAGTATTGGCCTATTCGTAAAAAATTGTTTGCGAGCATAGGCGTGGCAGCAAAGTATGTTAATTTTGAGTATTTGCCTTATAATAAATTTCAGTCTTTAGGTTATGGAAAGGATTATATCAGAGGCTATGAATTGTATGTAGTGGATGGCCATGCGTTTGCAATTGCAAAGGCAGAATTAAAATGGAGGATACTTCAAAAGTCGTATAGATTTTTACCTAAAGTAAAACACTATGAGTCTTTGCCTACCCAATTGTTTTTAACAGTCTTTAACGATTGTGGTTATGTGAGCAATGTGCGCAGTAAAACCCAGCCAGATGGTAACCAACTGCCCAATCAATGGCTCAATGGTTTTGGGGCAGGATTAAACGTGGTAATGTACACGGATTATTGTGCACGCCTTGAATACAGTACGAATCATATGGGCGGGTCCAGGTGGTATTTGAGTTTTGTAACCGCATTTTAAACTTGTTTAAATGGCATACATTTATTAACTTTGTGTAAATGAAGAGGCTTCAAGCATATTTACTGTCAATACTTTTCCTGCTCACAGGTAGCGGATTGAGTATTGATTTGTCTAAATGCTGCGGAAGTCTTTCAGGGATGTCTATCAGTTTTGCCGGTGCAAAACAAGACAATAGCAGCGACTGTTGTGCCAAGATAAAACCTATAAAGACCAAATCTTGTTGTACAGAACAACGTATTGAAACGGTAATCAATACCATACCAGCAAGCCAAGCTTCTGCTATTGTATTAAAACTTAAGGCCAATCAGTCTTTGAGTTTGCCTTCCGACTGTTTGGTGCTTAATGACTATGCTGCTGATGCAGCAATCGTTAAGGCCTCTCAATACAGGTCTAAACAACTGCCCATACCCATTCTAATTCGCAAACGCGTCCTTCAAATTTGAGACAGGGTGGAACCAAGTTCCATCATTAACGCGTGTTCTAATCTGCTTACACTTATTCATTAATGTGGATTCATGTTGCACAGACATGCCTTCTGCGCAAACCAAAAAAATTAATAATAAATAAAATATCAATATGAAAAAGAAAATCATTTTAATCGCTGCTTTAGCAGTAGTAGCCGTTTCAGGCTTTGCTTACGCTTACAATCAACAATCAAAATCTTGCTGCGCTACAGCAGGTTCATGCTGCACAGATGCATGCTGCACAGAATGTGCTTGTGGTGATGAGTGCACAGGAACAGATTGTTCATGTGGCTGCACTTGCTGCAATTAAGCACTGCTAATTCAAAAAAAAGCCTCAACAAATGTTGAGGCTTTTTTTTTAACCATTCATACTGACTAAAAATTCAAGATTGCTTTTGGTGCCTTCCATGTATTTTAACATGGTTTTCATGGCCTCCTCGCTGTTCATATCGGCCAGGTGATTTCTGAGTACCCACATTTTTTGTAGTGTGCTCTTGTCAATCAACATATCTTCTCTTCTGGTACTTGAACTAACAATATCAATCGCAGGATAAATACGCTTGTTGCTGAGTTTTCTGTCCAATTGTAATTCCATATTACCTGTGCCTTTGAATTCCTCAAAAATCACTTCGTCCATTTTAGATCCAGTGTCTGTTAAGGCTGTGGCAATAATGGTTAATGAACCACCATTTTCAATATTTCTGGCTGCTCCGAAAAAGCGTTTTGGTTTTTGTAAGGCATTGGCATCCACACCACCTGATAAAATTTTACCTGAGGCTGGTTGCACTGTGTTGTATGCTCTGGCCAAACGCGTAATGGAATCTAATAAGATTACCACATCATGCCCAGATTCAGTTAAACGTTTAGCTTTTTCTAAAACGATGTTAGCAAGTTTTACGTGCTTGTCTGCAGGTTCATCAAAGGTAGATGCCACCACTTCGGCTTTTACACTTCTGGCCATGTCTGTCACCTCTTCAGGGCGTTCATCGATCAATAGGATGATCATGTATACTTCAGGGTGATTGGCGGCAATGGCATTAGCAAGACCTTTTAATAACTGAGTCTTACCCGTTTTTGGTTGGGCTACAATTAAGCCCCTTTGGCCTTTGCCAATTGGCGAAACCAAATCTATGATTCTATTGCTGTAATTGGTGTCTTTATCTACCAAATTAAGTTTCTCTTCAGGAAACAAAGGTGTTAAATGTTCAAAGCTCACTCTGTCGCGTATTTGTTCAATAGTTTTGCCATTGATGCGTTCAACCTTTACCATTGCAAAATATTTTTCGCCTTCTTTTGGCGGACGAATAGAGCACAATACAGTATCGCCTGTTTTTAAACCATGCGATCTAACCTGGTGAGGGGCTAAATACACATCATCCGGAGAGGCCATGTAGTTATAGTCTGAAGATCTTAAGAAGCCAAAGCCGTCAGGCACAACTTCCAAAACACCTTGGGTAGTTACTACGCCCTCTAACTCAAGCAATTGTTGAATTCTATCGCGTTTAGCCGCTTCTCGCTCTTGTCTTTCTTTATCTGCTTTTTCTCGCTCTTGTCTTTGATGGTCTCTGTTGTGGTGATGCTGATCTTGTTCTAAAGGAGTTTGAACCTCGTTTTGCAAAGGTGTTTCAGCAGTAGCCTCCATATTGGCTTCAATGACTTGAGGGGCCTCATCTTGTTCATCATTGAAAGTTTCAATGGTTTGAATCAGTGGTTCGTTGTCTAACCTTTGGGCATCCTCATCAACTAATGAAGATTTAGCCTCATTGATTGCAGTCTCTTCTTTTTTCTTAGGATCTTTTTTAATTCTTTGACGCTTTGCTTTAGGCTCTTTGTTGTCTGCCTCAGCATTTGGTTCTGCGTTTTGAAGGGCTTGAATGCGTTGAATCAAGTCTGATTTTTCCATGTCTTGAGCGCCTTCAATGCCTATAGCAATGCCAATTACACGAAGTTCTTCGACTGATTTTTCTAATAAATTATTACTATCCATTGATGTATATAGAATGATGATGGGTTAAAAAATTTGGAGAACCAAAAAATTTGAGGGGGGTGATGAAGCTGATGAAATCAAAAATAGGCGAATGCCTCTTCAACAGTGCAATAATACAAAAATTCTATAAGATACCAAGTATTAAATTTTAAGGTTGCTCAGATTTCTCTATGGCTTTTTTGCGTTGACCCTTGGTAAATGGTATAGGGATGTATTTTGCTGGGTTGTTGTTTAAGTCTTTAATGAGTTTATCTAAATCAGTCGCACTGTTATTGAGCTGATTGTATAAAGATTTGTCGTTAACCAATAAGCCAATTGAGCCTTCGCCATTGTTGATTTTTGTCATAATCATCCCCATTTGTTCGAGGGTGGCATTGGCATTGTCAATAGTAGATTTGATTTTAGCCGCAGCCAACTGGTCTGAGCTTGATTTCAAATTCGCTAATATCAAATTAATGCGGTCATTGTTATTGCGCAGATTCAAGGTAATGCTTTCAACATTGCTCATCATGTTATTTAACTTAGGCATGTTTTTTTCGAGCAGGGCTGAGGCATTATCGCTGGTTCTTGTAAAAGATTTCAAAGAGGTATTTAAGTTGGCTAAGCTTCGGTTAAGCTCCCCTCCGCTTAAAAGGCTATCAAGCGAGTTTATTATGCTATTGATTTTTGCATTTAAAGGCTTAAACACATTGCTCATAGACTGAACTAAAGTGGTATCTGCAATAGTATTTAAGGTTTGTCCGTTTTCGGCCATGGTCTTTGATTGGCTAAAAATCAAATCAAGCGATTTGCCACCTAATAATTTACTGCTAACTTTAACACTTGAACCTTCCGGAATATCAATGTCTTCATTGATCACAAAATGAACTTTGAATTGATGGCCGCTCGCTTTAACTAATTCCACATCCGATACATTACCCACTTTGTAACCATTATATAAGACAGGAGTTGAAGTGCTGATTTCACTCACATCAGGCACGAATGCATTTAGAATGTATTTTTTAGAAAAGAAGCTTCCTTGGCCGGCTAAGAAATTGTAACCTAAAACCAAGAAGGTAATAGATACAGCAGCCAATGCACCGACTTTGGTTTCGTTTGATACTTTAAAAGACATTTCAATACAAATATAAATCTTATTTTTAATTTACGACTTGAGGGTATAATTGAGCCTACAGTCTAATGGTCTAATCTTGGGTATAATTTGTTCAACACACTTGGTTTTATTCTAAAATTGGTTATTTTTACAAAATAATCAATGCTTTAACTAACTAGGTTTTTCAATGTCATTACTTAAAAAGTCCCATTTTACTTTATTGCTTTTGTGCTTGTCCTTTATTGCAAGCGTTCGTGGACAAGTCATTATACTTAGTAACGCCAATTTCAGTGGTTCTAGTATGGCTGGTCCTATGAACACTAGTACAGCGGCTGGTGCAGCCTCAAGATATGCCTACATTTACCCGCAATCTACAGTTAGCAGTTTAAGGCATGGAGATTCAATTCGCAGTGTGTCTTTTATGCGCAATGGAGGTGGAGCAATAACTGGCACTTGTAATCTTAAGATTTTTATGAGAACCACAGTTAATAATAACTATGGTCCGAGAAATATCAATTGGGTTAATCAAACTGGCGCTACTGCCATGAAAAAAGTTTACGACAAAAGTCCAATTGCAGAAATAGGCAGCAATGCTGGCTGGGTGAGGTTTGAATTTACCACACCATTTGTGGTTGATACTGTGTTCGGTAAAAATTTAGAAATCTTGGTAGAATATACCCAAGCATCTACCCAAGCTGCCAGTGTGTTTTGGAGTTTTGAAAACAGTGCAAGCATCAGTGGTTTAGCGGCTAATCAAACTAAATTTGTAAGAACCAATGGAGGTGTTTTAACAGACACCACCAATTCGTCAACTGAATGGCATCCAAGTATTCGCATTGAATTTCCCAGAAATGATTTTGACATGGCAATGGTTAAACTCTATGCCTTAGGTAAATTGCCTGTGCCACTAGGTAATCCGGATACAGTAAGAGCCATTGTTCAGAACGTTGGAAAAAAAACCAAGACCTTTAAGATATATTTCAAAAGTACTGGTGCCAATCATTTGATTGATTCAGCGGCCTATACTTTAAATTATTTGGATGAGAAGATTGTGAATTTGCCCTTGTTAAGTCCTGTTAATACTGGGCTAGACACCCTTATTGCTTTTATTAAAGGTGACCAGGCAGCAGCCAACGATACTCAATCAGTAATCCGCTTAGCAACCAGTAATATTTATTCATACAAAGACCCCAATAGGCCAATAGTTGGGGGAATTGGTTTCAATGGCAGTACAGGCGATTTTGTGGCTAAATTTTATGCTAACTCAGCTAAGGCCATTAATCAAATAGGGGTCGCTTTTGCAGGGTCTAATCAGAAATTTAAACTAGGCATTTGGAAAGCCGATGGCAAACAAGGGGCACCGGGTACCAATGTATGGACTTCAGATACACTCAGCACTGCGCCTAATTTTATTACTCCCGTTTGGCCACCTGTCAATGTTACGGGTAGTTTCTTTGTAGGGGTTAGGCAAATTGGTAATACCAATGTGGCCTTTGGTTATCAACCAGATGATCCCGTTAGGCCGTCTACTTTTTATTATGCGGCCCCTATGGGCGATACCAATTGGGTTGATTTTGCCCCCGATGCACCTTATAAATTTGCTATTGAACCACGCATACAAGCGGCCAATGATGTTGCGCCAATTGTTGTGGTTAAACCAAAAGACACGCTTGCATTGGCTGGTTTCAAGACTATGGCGCCTAGAGTGAAAATAATCAATTATGGGGCCAATCATCAAACCACTCCATTTGCCATTAAAATGAATATTTTGAGGTATGGACAATTACAATATTCATCCATTAAGTGGGATACTTTAAGCAGTGGTAAACAAAGGCTTATTGTTTTTGATTCAAGTTTTCTGCCCAGTTCAGCCGGAGATTACGATGTTCAAGTGATGACTTTATTGCCATCTGATCAAATGAAGGACAATGATACTTTGAAATCTAAGTTTACTATAGCAGTGTATCAAGATGTTGGGCCAACTACGGTGTTTGATCCATCAATGAATTATGATTATGAGCAGTTTGTTGATACCATTTATCCTACTGTATTTATTCAAAATTACGGTCTTGATAAACAAGGCCCATTTGTAGTAAGAGCTGAAATTTATGACAGTACAAATACACTGATTTATTCTGATTTCAAATCGTATACCCTAACAGCCTTAAACAGTGTTTTAGCCTCGTTTAATCCTTTCCCTTGCAGTGTAAAAGGGCGATATGCTTTTAGGGCATTTACCACTTTAAGCAATGATTTGGATAAAAGCAATGACACTGTGGTTCGCAATTTTAAAATCATTAGAAGCAATGATGTGGCCATTTCAAAAATAACTTATCCGGTGCACCAATCTGTTTTAACGCCTCCAGTCGCCTCGCGCAAACCAGAAGCTGAGTTGGTGAATTTAGGAGACCTTAATCAAGGGGATCCATTTTGGACTTACTGCGATATCTATTATAACAACAATAGAATTTACAGTGATTCTATTTACATGAATGTGTTTACAGGTTCACCTCAGACCTTGTTGTTTAAATCCTTTAAACCTGTTCAAAAAGGGTATTATAGTGTATTGGTTTATACAGGATTATCTACGGATCAATTTCATGCCAATGATACCATGATCAGCCAATTTGCAGTTGGTGTTCCAGATGATGTAGAAGTAATTAGTATAGATCCAGTAAAGGATGCTCAATTACAATTGAATCGATTGTATGCCACAAAGGTGACCATTAGAAACAATGGCT
>JAURIG010000077.1 GCA_030832905.1 Bacteroidota bacterium | reverse complement strand
GTATGCCACCTTCCTTACCCGAAGCGGTATTTTGGGCAATGCCAGTGTGCATTCATTTACAGATTTAGGCTTGTCAGGGCAATTGATTTTGCTCTTGTTCGTATTTATCTTTTTGACGTATGCTATGAGCTTTGCCAAGCGCTCTATGGCGATAGGGTTTTTTGTGATCAGCTTATTGGCCATCTTAACGGTTGCCTTGTTGGATTGGCCTATCAGTACTAGCATGCAAAGCACTGTAGGGGCTATCGTTTTAGTAGGTGCAAGTGTTTGGTTCATACTCAATTTGTACAAAAGGTATAATACCAAATTAGAAACCGATCAATGGCATAGCCGTGAGTTTTGGATGTTTGTGGGCAGTATGGTCTTGTTGTTGTCTGGCTTTCAGGTCATCATTATGACCAGTATCCCTGTATTCAATAAATTGTTTGAAGGCAGCAAAGCCTCAGCCGGTGAAGCCTATTACAACCAAGTGCAAATTTGGTTTGCCATTCCAGTGGTTTTGTTAACTGCCATAGGACAATATTTTAAGTACAAACAATCTGACTACCGAAAAGTATTAGAATCAATCGCCAACTCTTTGTTAATCGCTTTGGTATTGGCAATGGGGGCTTTGTTCTTATTCAATATTTGGAGTCTATCTTTTATGTTGTTGATTGTGGCCAGCTGCTATGCAGTGGTAGGGAACATCCATTACATTTGGACCAGCTTAAAGGGCCGTATAAAAGTATCAGGGGCCAGCATTGCGCACATTGGTTTTGGTTTAATGATGTTGGGCGTAGTGGTGTCTTCAGTGAATAAAACCGTATTGAGTTTAAACCAATCTGGTACAGGGTTTTTCAGTGAAACCAACGAGCAAGGTCAGGTAGATGAGCAAGCCAAAAAAGGCAATAAAGAAAATGTGTTATTGGCTAAGAACAGACCCGTTCAATTTGCCAACAATGCCTTAAGAGCGACTTTTAAATCGGTAAGAGAGGCCAAGCCAAATAAATACTTTAAAGTGGATTATGAAGTGTTGAACAGCAAAGGAGAGGTAACCGATGCCTTTACCCTTGAGCCCAATACGCAGAACAATCCGAAAATGGGTATGGTGAGCAATCCAGACACCAGACACTATTTAACCCGCGATATCTTTACCCATGTGACTTTCGAAAGCAGCATGGAGCAACAAAAAGACCAATCTTTCTCTCAGTTCAGAACCGATACAGTGAGCTTGGGTCAAACCTTTGCTACTGCAGATGGCAGTCGTCAGTTGAGTGTGCAAAAAATCAATGTGATGCAGCCTGAAGCCGCTCAACAATCCAACCCTACTTTGCACTTGCAAGCAGAAGTCTTGATCAATAGTTTGGGCGATACGTTTTGGGCCAAACCAGAATTCATAAGTGCTGATCAAATTCGATTTAAAGAATCCATAGTAGATGCCGCCGGTGTGATCGTGATTTTTGACCGTGTTATCCCTGATCCTAAAGACCCTAAGAACATGTTGTTTGTGATTTCTTCAGGCACGCGCAAACCTAAAATGGATTATATCATTTTAAAAGCCATTGAGTTTCCCTACATCAATTTGTTGTGGTTAGGTACTTTGGTCTTGTTGTTTGGATTTATGTTGTCTATCATTCAAAGGTTTAAAGAGTTGAAACGACGTCAGCAAAATGCCATTGACTAAATCCATACAAAGCATCAGTATCGTTGGTAGCGGAAAGGTGGCTCATTATTTGGCCCTTGAGTGGCATAAATATGGTTACCACATTGCTTTTATAGTTGCCCGCAATGCTAAAGCTGGCAAGGCCTTGGCCAAACAATGTGGGGCAAAATACAGTGCAGATTCTCAATCAGCTTTAACTTCAGATGTGGTTGTTTTAGCGGTGTCTGATGATGCCATAGCGGCCGTTCAAAAAACCTTTAAAGGCTACAAAGGCTTGCTGTTACACTGCGCAGGTTCTGTGAATATGCAAGTGCTCAGCGCGAGTAAAAGACGCGGCGTGATTTACCCTTTACAAAGTGTACAATCAGTGCCAATGCCCAAGGACTTTACCTTTTTAATTGAAGCCGAACACAGCAAAGATTTAAGTTTGATTAAAGCCCTGTTAAAAGCGTGTCAATTGCATTTTGTTAAAGCGGATTCCGCTCAAAGGTTGCATTACCACTTAGCGGCGGTTATTGTCAATAATTTTACCAATGCCCTCATCAGCATAGCTGATCAACTCATCAGTGATTTTGATTTGCAAGCCAAACCGCTACAAGCAATGTTGCAAAAGACTGTTCAAACGGCCTTGCAAAAGGGGGGCTATGAGAGTCAAACAGGACCTGCCAAACGCGGTGATTTTGGCACCCTCAAACAACACGAACAATTGCTTAAACAACAACCCTTAGTATTGGCGGTATACAAAAGTTTATCAGCCTATATTTACCATTCCCATCAAACCCCCTCTAAACAGTAATCTCCATGGCCGGACCCAGACAAGACCGCGATATCCCCAAAGCTAAACTCAACAGGCAATCTATTGCTGAACTCAAATTTGTGTTCTCTTATTTAAAACCTTACCGCAAATATTTTTATGGCGGTTTGTTGTTCATTTCATTGTCTGCTTTTAGTACCATGGCATTCCCTTTTTTGATGGGGAAAATGATAGGGGCGGTTAGTCAATCTCAAGTAGAATTACCTTCAATGGGACAAGGTTGGCTCAGTCGTTTTTCATTGAGCGATGCCCATTGGCCTTTAGACCTTACCTTGATTTTGATCTTTGCTCAATTGACTTTGCAAACCTTGTTTTCTTTTATGAGGGTGTATTTGTTGAGCAGGGCAGGGACCAATGCCAGTGCAGATTTGCGCAAATCTTTATACGCCAAATTGATTGCCTTGCCTATGGGCTTTTTCTCTACCCAAAGGGTAGGCGATTTGAGCAGTCGTATAGGCTCTGATACGGGTCAAATTCAAGATACCGTCTCCTTTATTTTAGCAGAATTTTTAAGAGGGTTTTTAACCTTAATCATAGGTTTAAGCTTGATTTTTTTTATCAGCACCAAATTGGCTTTGATCATGCTCAGCATAGTGCCAATCATTGCTGTTAGTGCGGTTATTTTTGGTAGTAAAATCAGAAAGATGTCGCGCAAAGAAACCGATATGTTGGCTGGTGGTGGTACGGTGGTGCAAGAAACATTACAGGGCATTACTGTGGTAAAATCCTTTACTGGCGAAGCCATTGAACGCAAGCGTTACGCCACTCAAATTGATCAATTGATTCAGTTTGCTGTAAAGGCGGGTTCCTATAGAGGCTTTTTTGTATCCTTTATTATTTTCACTGTGTTTGGCGCTATAGGCTTTGTGGTATGGTATGGCGCTCACATGATTCAAGCAGGCGATTTGAGGGTTGATGAATTGATTCAATTTGTGATATACTCTGGTTTTGTTGGGGGCACTTTAGGTGGTTTTGCAGATATGTTCGGACAAATGCAAAAAACCATTGGCGCTACTCAAAGGGTTAGAGAACTGATGCAAACGCCTTCAGAACCCATTGATGATAATGCAGATGCTACGCCTTTAAGTTTAAACGGTGAAGTCCATTTTGATGGCGTTGGTTTTGCTTATCCATCACGCCCTGAAATTGAGGTCTTAAAGGGCTTGAGTTTTACTGCTAAAAAAGGCGAACACATAGCATTAGTGGGCAGTAGCGGCGGTGGTAAAAGTACCATTGCGGCTTTGATTCAAAGGTTCTATGCGCCCCATACAGGTCATATTTATATTGATGGTAAAGACATCAACGATTATGGTTTAACCCCTTTAAGACAACAAATTGCGTATGTGCCCCAAGAGGTCATATTATTTGGTGGCACCATCTACGAAAACATCTTATACGGTAAACCCAACGCCACTTTTGAAGAAGTCAAAGCGGCTGCCATAAAAGCCAATGCATGGGATTTTATAGCCTCTTTCCCAGAACAATTTGATACCATTGTGGGCGAACGCGGCATACAATTAAGTGGTGGTCAAAAGCAAAGAATTGCTATAGCCAGAGCAGTTATTAAAGACCCTGCCATCTTATTGCTCGATGAAGCCACCAGTGCCCTCGATAGCGAAAGCGAACAATTGGTACAAGCCGCCCTTGAAAATTTAATGAAGAATAGAACCAGTATTGTGATAGCCCATCGATTGAGCACCATTCGCAATGCTGATCAAATCTTGGTTTTAGATAAGGGACAAATTGTAGAGCAAGGCAAACACCATGAGCTCATGCAATTAGAGCATGGTATTTACAAAACCTTGTCTGGTTTGCAGGTTTTGAATTGATTATCTGATATTAAATGTGATGGGGATTATGCAAATGACCCGCATAGGCACTTGCTTGTTTTTGGCTGGTTTCCAATGGCCAGAAGTGAGTTGAATAACCCTCATGGCTTCTTGCTCAAGTTCTCTGTCGCCCTTGCCTTTAATGGCGATATGACTCACACTGCCATCTCTTTCAACAATAAAGCTGACGTTGATAACGCCACTGATTTTATCGGCTTTTGCACTGGCAGGATATTGAATATTGTCGTTTAAAAACGCATACATGGCCTCTTCGCCACCTATGAACTCAACTTGTTCTTCGAGTACACCTTGGTAAACACCATCGGGATTGCTATTGGTATTATTGGTATTGTTTGGGTTATTGTTAGTCGTTTGATCAGGTTGTTTTTCAGGCTCCGGTTGAACAGGATTGTCTTGTACAATGGGCGGTAAATCATTGCTGCTTGGTGCACTGGGCATAGCCATGTATTGCATAGGTAAGAGTTCCAGGGATGGATCTATACGAATGGTGTTTTCAGTTATCAGTTCAGGGCTTTCGTCATAACTTTTGTATTCGAACAGCACATAACACAAGGTGCTCACAATGGCAAAGCCCAAGGCTAAATGGTGCAGCCTGTTTTGATTAAAAGACCATATGGGTGTTTGATTTGACATTTGCCTCTAAGACTATACGCTCAATAGCGCAATTTATTGTGTTTTTTGTTTGCGTTCAAGCGCATTTAATTTGCTGTAGATCAAATGTATGAATAACAAGCCAATGCAAATGCCTACACAGTCTGCAACAACGTCGTTGAATTCGCCTCTGCGGTCTGTTGTAAAGAAGTGTTGAATGAGTTCAATGGCTATACCATAAATGCCGGCAATGCTTGCCGATATTAGGCGCATTGTTTTGATTGAGCGTTTACTGTCGCTCTGTTTTATAAAGCCAATCATAAGGCAAATAGCCAACACAGAAAAAACAAAGGCATGGCCAAATTTGTCTGTGAATTCCCCTATGAAATTGGTGGGCACAAAGCCACCGTTACTTGAAGTGCAAAGTACCAATATGAAAATTGCCCACGCAATGGCGGGCAATTGATATGTCCATATGGTTAAAGATTTGAGCAATCCGCTTAGTGACCAATCAAGGCTTTGTAGGCAGCAGCATCAAGCAATTCATCTAATTCAGATGGGTTGCTCAATTCGATTTTTACCATCCAACCGTTTTGGTAAGCTTCTTGGTTTACCAATTCAGGGTTGCTTTCTAAGGCAGGGTTTACTTCAGTGATGGTTCCAGAAACTGGCATAAACAAATCACTTACAGTTTTAACCGCTTCAACGGTGCCGAAAGTTGAATCTTTGCTTAAGTTTTGACCTTTAGTTTCGATTTCAACGAAAACGATATCGCCCAATTCGCCTTGTGCGAAATCTGTAATACCAACTGTAGCAATGTTGCCTTCAACACTGATCCATTCGTGTTCTTTTGTGTACTTTAATTGTTCTGGAAAGTTCATGTTATGATGTTTTTAAAAAGTTAATGTGTCTGATTATTTGTCCCAAATTTGGCTGAGTAGTAAACTGATTTTGTCTTTCAATACGTTTCTGTGAACGATCATGTCAACAAAGCCATGTTCTAATAAAAACTCCGAGCTTTGGAAGCCTTTAGGTAAGTCTTTACCGATGGTTTCTTTGATAACCCTTGGGCCTGCAAAACCAATTAATGCCTCAGGTTCAGCAATGTTGAAATCGCCCAACATCGCAAACGAAGCCGTAATGCCACCTGTGGTTGGATCTGTCAATAAAGAGATGTAAGGAATGCCATCTTGAGCCAATAAAGCGAGTTTAGCAGAGGTTTTAGCCATTTGCATCAAGGAGAAAGCCGCTTCCATCATTCTGGCGCCACCGCTTTTGCTGATAATGATCAAAGGCATCTTGTTGGCTCTAGCATGGTCTATAGCTCTGGCAATTTTTTCGCCTACTACACTGCCCATAGATCCACCAATGAAACCAAAATCCATACAAGCCACCACAATTTTTCTGCCGTTAGATTGGCCATAGGCTGTTCTAACTGCATCCTTCAAGCCACTTTTTTTAATGCTATCGGTGATGCGGTTGGTATAGGGTTTAGAGTCAACAAAGTTTAATGGGTCATCAGAAATTAAGTTGGCATCTAATTCAGTGAACTTGTTGTCGTCGAATAAGATTTCAAAATATTCTTTTGAGCCAATTTTGTAATGGTAATCACATGATGGGCATACAAAACGGGCTTCCACTAAGTCTTTGCTTGGTGAAATGGTTTTGCACCTAGGACATTTATCCCACAAACCATCAGGCGTAGCCTTTTTTTCTTTGGTTTTGGTGGTAATGCCTTCTGAAACGCGTTTAAACCAACTCATGGTATAAGGGTTTTAGCTGATTAAGCGATGGTGATAGATTTGTCTAAGTAAACGTCTTGAATGCTGTTCAATAACTGAATGCCTTCGTTCATTGGCTTTTGGAAAGCTTTTCTGCCACTGATCAAACCTTGGCCACCTGCACGTTTGTTGATGACTGCAGTTGTAACGGCTTCAGCTAAATCGCTTGCACCTTTACTTTCGCCACCACTGTTGATTAAACCTGCACGACCCATATAGCAATTCGCTACTTGGTAACGGCATAAATCAATTGGGTGATCAGTTGTTAAGTCAGAGTATACTTTAGCATGGGTTTTACCAAATTTCAAAGCGTTGTAACCGCCGTTTAAAGTTGGTAATTTTTGTTTGATGATGTCTGCTTGAATGGTTACGCCTAAGTGGTTGGCTTGAGCGGTTAAGTCAGTAGCTGTGTGGTAGTCAATGCCATCTTTTTTGAAGTCATTGTTTCTTAAATAGCACCATAAGATGGTAGCCATACCTAATTCGTGAGCTCTTTCAAAAGCTTGAGCCACTTCAATGATCTGTCTGCCTGATTCAGGTGAGCCGAAGTAAATGGTTGCACCTACTGCAGTAGCACCTAAGTTCCAAGCTTCTTCTACACTGCCAAACATGATTTGATCGAATTTGTTAGGGTAGCTTAAGAATTCATTGTGGTTGATTTTAACAATGTAAGGAATTTTGTGAGCGTATTTTCTGCTGGTTGCTGCTAATACACCATAGGTTGAAGCCACTGCATTACAGCCGCCTTCTATGGCTAATTTAACAATGTTTTCAGGATCAAAAAACGCAGGGTTTGGAGCAAATGAAGCGCCAGCACTGTGTTCAATGCCTTGGTCAACTGGCAATATGCTCATGTAACCAGTGCCAGCTAAACGGCCGTGGTTGTATAATGCGTTTAAACTTCTCAACACTTGAGGTGAACGGTTGGTTTGTGTAAATACTCTGTCAACAAAGTCGCTACCAGGTAAGTGGATTAAATCTTTAGAAATGGTCTTTGATTCGTGGTTTAATAGGCTATCGGCGTCATTGCCCAATAGTTCTTGAATTTTTGAAATACTCATAATCTTTAAGGCTGCAAAACTACACTTTTTTGACCGATTAGCCAATTTTTTGTCGATTCGCCTCTGAGTATCTGATTGTCAGTGCTTTAGGGCTTAATTAGGCCTCTAAAATTAAAATAAAATGGAGTATTCTACACCAATGTTTTTGACCCAATGACTACCGTCTTTAAATTGAGGATGAAGATCGCGGTAATCGTTGTTGAATATAGGGTCGCCTTTGGTGGCGCGCTCATAAAATGTATTGGTGTAAATGTTCATTACACTGTATTTAAAACACAATTGCCAAAACAGGCCATTGCCAATGTCTTTTCGAATGCCAAAGGCAGGCATAAAGTC
>JAURIG010000076.1 GCA_030832905.1 Bacteroidota bacterium | reverse complement strand
CATGCGTATAAATCGGAATGAAGGGAATTTCCCTATCCAAACTTACTGCATTCACACATGGCATAAAAGCCTTTGTATACACAGGCTGTCTAATAAATTAGTTAGTCATTGATTCTATCAATAATAAGTCGCCTGAACTGAATTGCACTTCCACAATTCCAGTGCTAGCCACTTTGTTTGAACTGCTAGTAGAATATGGGTATTCAAGCGTGGCATTGCTTAATGACCAAACCAAATTTGTACTGCTTAAACCTTGTACTTTATTCAAGGGAATTAATGAAATGTTTTGACCTTGTTCGAAGTGTTTTTTAAAGCCACTTTTAATCGGATAAATTTTAGAATAATCATCCAACATGACCACATTGATTTGATGTTGATAGCGCGCTAAAATACCAATATTATTGAGGTAATGATCGCTGCGATGACCAGTGGCCCAAACAATGTTAACGGCTTTAAACCCCTTAGCTATTAGCCATTTTATACCCTTTTCTAAATCAGATAAATTTTGATCAGGGGTATGAATGATTTGTGTATCCGGATTGGATTTATTGCGTATGTCTTCTATGGTCTGATGATCGAAATCGCCCAATACCACATGGTATTGTATGCCCAACTCAATCACTCGGTCTAAAGCCCCATCGAGCACCATAACCATAGGGCTCCAATCCATAGCTTGTTGCAGCAATGACCACGAACAAGCTTCACCATTGGCTATGATCAATGCAGGTTCTTGTGCATCTCTTACAACGTGGTGAGAAGACATCTTATCGGTTAACTGTAAATGATTTTACGATGTTCCCTGAGGCGGAATTGATTTGCAAAAAGTATGTCGCATTTGGCATGCCTGTTACATCAATCTGAAAGGACTTTGCATCGAAGTCAGATTCAAACATAACTTGACCTTGCAGATTCAAAACTTGATAGCGGCCTTTTTGATAGCCCTCTGCTAATTGAACGGTTAACTGCTCTGAAGCAGGCACAGGATAAACATTGGCCCAATCCATTTGAACAGTCTCTATATTGCTAATAGCAGCATTGTTGATTTGACCTTTAAAAACCCCTCTACCATGGGTAAAAAAGTAAATGTCTTTTTGGTTTTTATGGATCTGAATACAGCTCACAACAGTTGAAGGTATGCGGGTGTCTTTTACCCATGTTTTACCGCCATCTTCAGTGATGTACAAACCATAATCTGTACCAGCAAATAAAGTCAATGTTGGGCTTAAAGGATCGCATTCTATCCAGTTAACAGGTAAACCCTTTGGCAAATTACCTGAGATGTTTTTAAACACTGGTGTGCCAAATACATTTGATACCAAATACACACGGCCTGAATCAGAAATATTATTAAGGGCAATGTAAATTTGATCTCTCACACCTGGCATTGGCTTGATTGATCCAACGAATGAAGACCTCAAAATTGGTGGCATAGCCGATCTCAAGTCTTTGGCAGTAGAGTTGGCATTCAATGCAGAGTCGCAGGCCAATAAAGCACCGCTTCCACCAGAGAATATAGCCGGATTGGCATCATTGGTAGTAGCTGCACAGAATAATCTACCAGTGGTTAATTTGCCCTTCTGGGTAAAATTATAGCCGCCATCAGCACTAAAATACATGTAGGTATTTGAGGGATATACTAAATGATCGCCATTGAAGAAACTCACATAGTAGGGGTGAATAAACCATTTGGTATCATTGGTTGGTAGATTACTAGTTATGGGTTGATTGGCTCTATATACTTCTCCATTTTGAGTAGATACATATTTGATGCTTGAATTGTTGGCATGGTAAAAACAATAGCCGCCATCTGCACCAAAGATTGAGCCGAACACTTTATTTTTATTTGAGCTTTCTCTTGTGCCATTGTCTTGAGCGCCAGCCATTATCGCCACACTGTGAGGTGATACAGCACCATTGTAAAACTGAGTAATGTTAATGTTATTATTCAATACCGTTGGAGCATTTGGATTGGACCAATTGTATGACGCTAATCCTCCATCACTTCCAAGGTATAACTTTTCACCTGAAAAGACTGAAATATGATTGTCCGCATGAATTTCCGAACCAGCTGTCCAAGTATTACCTCCGTTTTTAGAATAGCCAACATCCAAACTACCAATAAATAATGAATTTGAATCATTGTCTTTAACACACATGTTTAAGGCATACCATGTAAAACCAAAATTAACCGTTCCTGTTGGATTGGTTTTTGCTACAAAGGTTTTTCCGCCATCACTTGATTTATAAAATGCTTTAAGTACACCAGAATACCCATTATCAGGTCCTGAAATCGCACAATATACTACGTTTGGATAGTTCTTGCAAAAAGACAATTCTGCCCTAGCAGAACTAACTGAATTAATAGAAGCAACCTTGGTAAATGAGCCCAAATTGCCTGTACTTGAATAATATGCTCCAGATCCTTTTAGCGTAAACATCACTGAACCATTTGGAAACAATTCAACATCATTCACTTGGCTACCTGAATTGTAAACACGGGTAAATGTAGCACCAGCATCCGTACTGCGCCATAAACCTGTACTATGGGTTCCAACATACAAAGTATTGGTATCAACTGGCGAGCATTTTACTGACCATGTCATGGTAAAGTTGCTATTGTTTGTTGATGCTAATTGTGAAAAAGTTAGACCGCCATCCGTTGATTTGAAAACCCCTGCACCATTTAAATCTGCACTGTTACCAGAAGCCTCACCTGTGCAATAATAAATAACTTTAGGGTTAAAAGGATTTTGGTGCATATACATAACACTTGGCGACAAGGCTTGGTCATTGATAGGTCTCCATGAGGTGCCTGCATCTTCAGACAGAAATACTCCCCCACTTGCACTTCCAATTAATATGCGATTGGTATTTGAGTAATCAATTACAATACCCCTGATTCTACCAGCTACATTGCTAGGACCATATTCATATACATTTTTTAATGCCGGAGATATCCCGCGTTTATTCGAATTAGAGGCCCAGTTGTAACGACTCATATCTGGCAACACATTGCTGCCATTGGTTTTGATGTACAACCATTGCTCATAGTATCCGGGAAAGGTTTGATTAGACTTAGGAGAATGTTTAATCACATTGCAAGAAAACAAAATCAATACAGAGGCAAACAAAGCGTAACGCAGGTATTTCATATATACAAAAATAATAAATGCGACTCGTATTTCCTTGACATGAATTAACTTTGCCCTTATGAATGAGCAAGCTAATTTAGAAATAGCCACCTTTGCTTCTGGATGCTTTTGGTGTACTGAAGCTGTATTCCAACGTTTAATAGGCGTTGAGAAAGTTTTAAGTGGTTATATTGGTGGTCAAACTATCAATCCAAGCTATGATGATATATGTAAAGGCAATACAGGTCATGCAGAAGCCGTTCAAATCACTTTTGATTCTAATCAAATTGATTACAATACTTTGTTAAAAGTGTTTTTCACGACCCATAATCCATGTACCTTGAACCGACAAGGCGCAGATATTGGCACGCAGTATCGCTCTGCTATCTTTTACCACAATGAAGCACAAGCCAAAGCGGCTCAAACCATGATCAATACATTAACAGCTGAAGGGCTATTTGATGCACCAATAGTAACTGAAATAACAGAGGCCACAACCTTTTATTCAGCGGAACAGTACCATCAAAATTATTACAATGACAACCGCAGCAAAAACAGTTACTGCATGGTGGTGATTGATCCGAAAATGAATACTTTAAGAAAACAATTTGCCCACTTACTCAAGCCAATCGCTTAACGACGGGCTTTCATATTGTTCATATTTTTCATCATTTTCTTCATGTCGTTGAACTGAGTCAACAACTTATTTAAATCTTGAATACTTCTACCACTGCCTTTGGCTATTCTGGTTTTTCTAGAAGCATTTAACAAGTCAGGATCTTGACGCTCAGCAGGTGTCATTGATTGGATCAACGATTCAATGCCTTTGAAAGCGCCTTCGTCTATGTCTAAGTCTTTAATTTTATTACCAACACCAGGAATCATGGCCATCAAATCTTTAATGTTACCCATTTTCTTGATCTGTTGAAGCTGTTGAATAAAATCCTCAAAATCAAAATTGTTTTTGCTGATCTTTTTATTCAATCTTTTAGCCTCTTCCACATCATAAACGGATTGAGCTCTTTCAACCAAACTCACCACGTCACCCATGCCCAAAATTCTGCTGGCCATACGATCAGGGTAGAATAGATCTAAGGCTTCTAATTTTTCTCCATTACTAACAAACTTAATGGGTTTATTGACTACAGATTTGATAGACAAAGCCGCACCACCTCTGGTATCGCCATCCATCTTACTTAATACAACACCATCAAAATCTAAGCGGTCATTGAAATTTTTAGCCGTATTGACAGCATCTTGACCAGTCATCGCATCCACCACAAACAAGATTTCACTTGGTTTAATGGTTTGCTTGATGTTGTATATTTCTTGCATCATTTGCTCGTCAATACTTAAACGACCAGCGGTGTCAATAATCACAACATTGTTATTGTGCTCTTTAGCATATTTCAATGCATTTTGAGCAATTTCAATTGGGTTTTTATTCTCAGGTTCCGTGTAAACATCTGTTTGAATAGAAGCCCCTAAAACCTTTAACTGTTCGATGGCTGCCGGTCTGTATACATCACAAGCTACCAACAAAGGTTGGCGACCTTTAGAGCGAATATATTTAGCCAACTTTCCTGAGAAAGTGGTTTTACCAGAGCCTTGCAAACCGGCAATCATAATGATGGCAGGGCTACCGTTAATTACGATGTCTTTTTGCTCTCCGCCTAAGAGCTGAACCAATTCATCGTTTACAATTTTAGTAAACAATTGACCTGGAGACACACTGGTCAAAACATTTTGACCCATGGCTTTGGTCTTCACTAAATCAGTAAATTCTTTGGCGATTTTGAAGTGCACGTCTGCATCAACCAATGCTCTTCTGATTTCTTTGGTGGTTTCTGCCACGTTGATTTCAGATATTCTTCCTTGGCCTTTTAAATTTTTAATGGCCTTTTCAATCTTTAAACTTAAATTCTCAAACATGCTTGTATCGTGTTTTAAAAGCTTTGCAAAAGTAAGCTAAAAAACCCTTTATCTCAAAAGGGAAAAGACCCCGTGAATATCAAAAGATGTAACCCCATCGAGCGCCAAGGCTTGAATGCGGTATACATAGTGGCCATCAGGGCACAATTGACCCTTGTAATATCCATCCCAACCTATGCCTAAATCATCAGAAGCAAATACTTGTTCGCCCCAACGGTTAAAGATGCTCAAATGATAAGACTTTACAGGATGCCCCGGTTGGTTAAATATAAAAATGGCTTTAGGTAAAAAGACCTCGTTGTGGCCATCTTTATTGGGTGTGAAAACATTGGGAACAGTGATTTTAGCATTGGCCAAAACACAAAAACAATTGGATACGCTTTCAAGATAAGCACTGCTGTCTTTTATGGCTTTCACCACAAAACAAACTGAATCTTCAAGGTTCTCTTTTGAAAAATCATAGGTCAAGGTGTTTTGATTTTTAGGCAGATAAGCGATGGTTTTAAAACTATCTGTTCTGCGCACCTGAACCTCGTATTGCTTAACCCCTGAATACCATTTTAAGTATTGGTTCCAATTTAACTGAGCGGTGTAGTCTTGAGCTTTCCCTTTTAACAAAATCGTATTGTGTGGCAAGGCATTGGGCGACTCTGCACCACAATGATCCACTGCTCTAACACTGTATTGATAGCTGTTATTTTTGGTGTCTACAGATTTAACGTCAATGAATCCTTGGCTATCCACTTGAGCATAATACGAATTGGTACTGCCACTAGGATAGGTTTTGCTTATTACATAATGATTCACTTGTTTGACTGTTTTGTATGGCAACCACTGGGTGTAGGTATTACCATTAGGCAATACAGTGGTCCTGAGCAATTCAACCATCTTAGAGGGCGCTGTATAGGCAGGTGATTTACACACCTGGTTACTATTAGAGGTAAAGCGGCCATTGCGCTGAACAGCTTGCACATAGTAGCAATAGCTATTAGGACAAAGCAAATCATTTTTATATTGAGTGCTGTTACCCGAAACAGAATCAATCAACTGAAAACTAGAAGCATTCACACTTCTGTATATGCGATACCTCGCCACATTATTGAGGCCCCAACCATCGTATGGCAGCCAATTTAATTCCAACAAATTACTTGAATCGTTATTGATGTTTAATAAGATGCTGCAATGCGGATAGGCAGGGCTGCCTAATTTGTTACAGATGTCCTTTGTTTTCATAACATAACAATAACGCGAAGCATTCACATTGATACCAGTTGACTTTAACAAAGTGGTTTGAGTATCATTTCTCAACTGACTACTGTAGACTAAACCATATTGCCCCGAATTATCGCGCATGAGCTGATAGGCTTTAAAATAACGCATTTGATTTTGAGACCATTGAACACTGATGTTGTTATTGTTGTCTACACTTACATAATGAATAGGCTCTGATGGAATGCCGGCAGTATCATGCACATGCACTAGGTGTTGAGCGGTATCACTGCAATTGTTTTGGTCAAAAGCCAATAAAGTAACTACACTGTTTAAGGATTGGGTAAAGGTATACTTTGGATTGGCCTGGGTTGAGGTATCTGTATAGCTATAATTTTGACCAAAGTCCCAAAGCCATTTTTTAACCGTTGATACGCCTTTGGATTGGGCAAAAAATTGCAAAGTGGTTTGATAGCAAATGCTATCTGCTGTTTGGGTAAAATCGATTACAGGGTGTTCATAAGACCGTATCTTAACAGATTGTTTAAGGGTATCTGTACAGGCATTGCTGGCAGTGGTTATCAGCATTGGCGCAAAGCTTCCTGCAGCATAAGTATGTTTGTTTGAAAACCCTACATAGTCAATGGTTTGATCGCCTTCGTAATCCCATTCACTTTTGACAGCACCAACACTGTTGTTTCTAAAAGTCACTTGCAAATTTGAGCAGCCTGTATCGTTGTTAACAGTAAATTTGGATTGAGGACCTCTCAAAACTTGTATGGTATCGCCAATGAACTGAGCAAAACAGCCAGTAGAATCCAATATAGAAAGAACAGGCACATAAGTCACTTTGGGCAAGGCTCTGTCAAACACTTTATAGGCATGCTGCTTGAGGTTGACAGAGTCTAAAACAGAACCATCACCATATTCCATAAAGAACTTTTTATAATACAAACTTTGATTATTGAAGCGCACTTGCAATGGTTCACAGCCTTGTTTGATGCTGACATCAAATTTTGGAATTGGGCCCATGATGCGCAAATAGTTCTTTTTAAGCACTGTATCATTACACCCATAAGCTTGCACCACCAAACGCACATCGTACCCTATAGGGCCAGTATTTTTGGTCATTAAATAGGCAAAGTTGCTGAGGTTGTCTGCTAATGTATCTTTTTGATTGATCAACCATTTGTATTGCAAAATAGCCGGATGCTTGATAGCTGAAATGCGCGCAATTACTGGGGCGCAATAGGTTAAGGTATCAGGGCTATTGAATTGGGCTGAAATCTGATTCACATACAAGGTTTGAAACACCGTATCGGTACAAGCGCCATTACCATAGGCAATCAATCCCACTTTGAATACCCCAGGACGTTTAAAAACAATCTTGGCATGTTGAGCAGTATCATTGGGTAGAAATTGTGCCACTGAAATGGAATCTTTTAAAAACCATTTGTAGGCAATCGCGGCTTTATCAGAACGATTGACAAGGGCTAAAGCTTTATTGACACAGGCATAATTACCAGGTTGAAAATCCGCATACACTCCAGCAATGACTCTTGGTAAACCAGTTGAATCTTTGCAAGTGGATGCATGCGCATACACAACACTAAAATCAAATGCGCCAGATTTTTTAAAGCGATAGGTGCTTGGGTTGAGTGTAGGATTTCTGTTGACTACCCAATTGGTATCGTATGGATTTTTGTAGAGGTAATTGACGCCCAATCCATTGTTGTTTTTGAAGTTGTAATTAAACGTCAAACGAGCTGAAGCTTGACTGCTAAATGGATTGCAACCTTTAAGCGCACTGAATGCTGCCGCTACTTGTACACCA
>JAURIG010000075.1 GCA_030832905.1 Bacteroidota bacterium | reverse complement strand
AGTTTATAGATGCAGAAACCAAGGCCAGTGTTAAATTGTTTCCAGATCAAGTTAAAGCCTTGTATTTAGAACAAATTCAAGCTTACCGAAAAGTTATTTATGATAAATGTCATCAATACAAAATTGATTTCAATGACATTGATATTCAAGCGCCTTTGCAACAAATCTTGTTGCCATTTTTCAAAAAACGTCAAAGTATGCATTAATGCCTACAGAAACTATTGCAATTAAGCCTTGAATTGACTAGGTTTGAAGTAAGCTATGACGGATATAGAAATTGCACAATCGATCCCTTTAAAACCCATTAAATTCATTGCAGAACGCCTCAAGGTGGCTGAAGATGATTTAGAGTTTTATGGCAAGTACAAAGCCAAATTGCCATTGAGTTTAATCAATGAGTCGGCTTTGCAGCAATCCAAATTGATTTTAGTTACCGCCATGACCCCAACACCAGCCGGTGAGGGTAAGACTACCATATCTATTGGTTTAAATGAAGGTTTAAATGCAATAGGGAAGTCTTCTATAGTGGTGCTCAGAGAACCTTCTTTGGGTCCTGTGTTTGGTATTAAAGGCGGGGCGGCAGGTGGTGGGTATAGTCAGGTGGTGCCTATGGAAGACATTAACCTACATTTTACTGGAGATTTTTCTGCAGTTGAAAAAGCGAATAATTTTTTAGCAGCCATCATTGATAATGTGATACAAAACCCTAAACACCCTGTTAAAATTGATCCTAAATCCGTTTTGTGGAAGCGTGTGATTGACATGAATGACAGAAGCTTAAGAGACATCATTATAGGGGTAGGCGGAAAGGCTAATGGGGTTATGCGTAGTGATGGATTCAATATTACAGCTGCCTCTGAAATTATGGCCATCTTATGTTTGTCTACTGATTTGGAGCATTTGAAACAAAACATTGGGAATATATTGGTGGGCTTTACCTATCAAAATGAACCTGTTTATGCTAGAGATCTTAAGGTTCAAGAAGCCATGGCCATCTTGTTAAAGGATGCCATCAAACCCAATTTGGTTCAAACATTAGAGGGTAATCCGGCAATTATTCACGGCGGGCCATTTGCTAATATTGCGCAAGGTACCAATACCATTAATGCCACTAAAATGGGCATGTCTTTAGCGGATTACACCGTTACTGAAGCTGGTTTTGGCGCAGACTTAGGCGCTGAAAAGTTTTTAAATATCAAGTGTGCAGCAGCTGGCATTAAACCATCAGCAATGGTAATAGTTGCTACCATTAGAGCATTAAGACACCATGGTGGAGCTAGTGCTGAAGACTTAAATACGCCTTCTACAGAAAAGGTAGCACTCGGTTTTGCGAATTTGCAAAAACACATTGAAAATGCGAAGACTTTTGGTTTTAATCCTGTAATAGCCATCAATCATTTTATAAAAGACACTGATGAAGAAATTGCTTTATTGCAAAACCTTTGTGCAGATTTGGGGGTTAAAGCAGTTGTCGCCAAGGCTTGGGCATTAGGCGGAAAAGGCACTCAAGATTTAGCCACTGCTGTTGTAGATGCCATTGCATCGGGTAACAATAGTTTTAAACCTTTGTACAATCACGCTGATGCAGTTAAAACTAAAATCGAATGCATTGCCAAAACCATTTATGGGGCAGAGGGGGTTGATTATTCATCTAAAGCATTGTCAACCTTGAAGCAATTGAATGCCATTGGCCTCTCTCATTTGCCTATCTGCATGGCCAAAACCCAAAAATCTTTCAGCGATGATGAAAAGAGAATTGGCAGACCATCTGGTTTTAGGGTGACCGTAAGAGAATTTGAAGTAGCAGCTGGTGCAGGTTTTATTGTGCCGATTTTGGGCAATATGATGCGTATGCCTGGTTTGCCTCAAGTGCCGGCTTCTGAGGTTATGCATATCGATAATACTGGTAAAATCAGTGGCTTGTCTTAAAAATTAAATCTTATAATTGATCAATATATGTTTGGAAACATCTCTCAAATTTTAGAAATGAAGAAAAAGGCCGATGAACTCAAGGCCAAATTAGAAACCATTCAAGTAACAGAAGAATACAATGGTATTACAGTGGATTGCAATGGCAATAGAAAAATTCTTGCCATTCATGTACCAGAGCAGTTGATGGACAATAAAACCCAGTTAGAAGACAACTTAACTGAAGCCGTCAATAAGGCATTAGCCTCAGCAGAAAAGGCATCCATTGGTGATTTGGCCTCAATGGCTGGTGGATTGCAAGGCCTTTCAGGTATGTTCGGAAAATAGATTTATGCTATATCGATATGAAATCAATCAATTTTTTCAATAAGGCTAAGCAGGCTAATTTTGCCAGCATGTTGAACAAAGTGTTTTTCATCTGTGTATTGTTGATGGCAGCTTGTAAAAGCAATTCATCTCAACAGGTAGATGTTAAATCTTTCCATGCATTATTAAGTTCTGAGAAGCCACAGTTGTTGGATTGTCGTTCAATTCAAGCCTACGATTCGGGGCATTTGCCAGGGGCTTTGCACATTGATCCTTTGCAGGCTTCTAAAGATGCTGTGTTCAATACACTTTACAAAGAAGTGCCAGTGTACTATTACGGAACCCCTTCTAATTGCGCTGCTCTTAAAAAAGAATTATCAGCTAAAGGATTTTCTAATCCTGTTGAAATTACTGGTGGAATAGCCCAATGGCAAGCAGCTCAATTCGAAGTGCAAGCTACACCAGTGGCTAAATTGTATCCGAATGATACCATTCCTTTTGATAAAGCAATACAAGGCAATCAATTGGTGCTTGTTGATTTCAATGCTACTTGGTGTAAACCTTGTCGCATGATGCAACCCAGTATTGATAAAATTAGAGAACAACGCAGTCAAGAAGTGATTGTGTACAGCATAGATATTGACCAACACCCAGAGTACAATCAAAAATACCAGATAGGCAATATCCCTTTAGTGATGATGTTCAAGCAAGGTAAACAATTGCACAGATCAGAAGGTTATCTAGAGGAAACCGTGTTACAAAATTTAGTAGACGTTAATAAATAAATCATATGAGTGTGAAAATCAGTACAGACCAAACTTTCCCAAACGATATTCAATCGGCTAAAGTGGTGGTTAAATATTATGCCGATTGGTGCGGCAGTTGCAAATTGTTTGCCCCTAAATACAAACGATTGAGCGATGATGAACGCTTTACTCAATTTACTTTTTTAGAAGTGAATGCAGAGCAAAATCCAGAGGCTAGAAAGTTAGCAGGGGTTGAGACATTACCATATTTTGCCGTTTTTGAAAACGGTCAATTAAAGGCTAAAACAAGTACAAGTAAAGAAGATGCCTTTGTCGATTTTTTATTGAACGCATGAACATTAACACCATTAAACACATAGTAGAGTCCTACACGCTTGATCAATTGCATCAAGCAGAACAAGATCTATTAGCAGAAAAACCTTTAGCAATTGCCATTGATGGCACTGATGAAGGGGAGCAAATGACCCATATTTTAGCAGCTATCTTTTGCCAAACGGTTATGGCAGAACAACATATCAGTCTTCAACAAGCTGTAAGATTGTATTCTCAACGCGTTAGAGACTCAATCAATTAAGAAAATTTGCCTTTGTACTTGTCTTTGATGTCGTTAGTGATGTCTCTAACCTCTTGTTCTTTGCTCAAGTGGCTAATGAATAAGATGTCTTCAGTATCAACAATGATGGCGTCATCATATCCTTCAACGACAACCAATTTGTTTGGATTGGCTTCTTGAACAATTAAACAATTACTAGATTGGTACAACTCAATATTGTTGCCGTGCTTTAGGTTGTTGTTCTCGTCTTTGTCTCTCAAAACAAACAAGGATTTCCAGGTGCCTAAATCGCTCCAACCAAAATCTACTGGCATAATCGCCGCAATTTTGGTTTTTTCCATGATGGCGTAATCAATTGATATGCTCTTGCATTGAGGATATTGCACATGAATAAAGGCAGCTTCTTCAAGCGTATTGTATTTGCCCATGCCTTTCTCAAACAACTCGTACATATCGTTTTGATGGGTTTCAAACTCTTGTAAGATGTCTTTTGCCGTCCAAATAAAAATACCGCTATTCCATGAAAAATCTCCACTTTCGATAAAGGTCTTGGCCAATTCTAAATTAGGTTTTTCAGTAAAGGTTTTAACCATAAACAAGCCTTCATCAATGGCTTTGTCGTGTTGTTGGATATAACCATATCCTGTATCTGGGCGGTTGGGTTTAATGCCCAATGTAATCAGTTTATGATGAGTTTCAGTATAGTTTAAAGCAGTGATTAAACTGTCTTTGAAGGTCTTTTCATCTGTAATTAAATGGTCGCTTGGGGCAAATACAATATTGGCTTCAGGGTTTTTAGCAAATAATTTGAAGCTGGCATAGGCCACACATGGTGCAGTATTCATGGCCGCAGGTTCATCAATGATATTAGCGGTTGGTAATTCAGGGATTTGTTCACTAACCAATAAAGTATAGGTGGTATTGGTAATGATATAAATATTGTTAGGCTCAATGAATTCAGCAAAACGATCATAGGTTAATCTCAATAAGGATTTGCCTACACCTAAAATGTCGTGAAATTGTTTTGGATAGTTTCTTTTGCTAAGTGGCCAAAATCGACTGCCGATGCCACCAGCCATTATCACTACATAGTTGTTTTTGTTCTTGGTCATGTTACAGTAATCCTTCTTTAGTCAAATCGTGAATGTGGATCATACCAGCATAATTGCCATTGTTTAAGACAATTAGTTGGCTGATTTTATCTTGGGTCATTTGAATGGCTGCTTGACTAGCCATGGTTGATTCATCAATGGTTTTTGGCTGTTGGTTCATAATATCTGCAGCCTTGATGTGGTCAAATTGGGTGTTGTTTTCAATCATGCGCCTAATGTCGCCGTCAGTGATCATGCCAATAACCTTGTCTGCTTGGCAAACAGCCGTAGCACCCATACGGTTTTTGGTAATGCTAATGATGACCTCTTTAATGTTAGCGTCTGCTGAAACTTGTGGCTTAAGATTGTGTTCAGCAATATCTTTAACCGTTAAGTATAAACGTTTGCCTAATGCGCCACCTGGGTGGACTTTAGAAAAGTCTTGTTCAGAAAATTTGTTGCATTGCAATAAAGCCACTGCAAGCGCATCACCCATCATTAACTGAGCGGTAGTGCTGGAAGTAGGGGCTAAATTATTCGGACAAGCCTCCATTTGAACACTGGTGTCTAATACGATATCAGCAGATTCTGCTAAAGCAGATTGGGTATTACCAACTATGGCGATCAATGGATTGCCAAATTGTTTTAACAAGGGCACCAAGGCTTTGATCTCAGGGGTAGTGCCACTTTTTGATATGGCAATCACTACATCTTGTTTTTGAATCATACCCAAATCTCCATGAATGGCGTCTGCAGCGTGCATAAATAAAGAAGGCGTTCCAGTTGAATTCATGGTAGCTACTATCTTTTGAGCGATGATAGCAGATTTGCCAATGCCAGTAATGACTACACGGCCTTTATGGTCTAAAATACATTTGACCGCCTCAGCAAATGATGCATTAATGCGTTCAGACAGTTGATTCAAACTGCTCAATTCAACCTCTATACAGGTTTTACCGAATTGTATGATCTCTTCTGTTGATTGTGACATGGGGCTTAAAAGAATAAAAGTGCCGCAAATTAACGCTAAAAATCAAGAAAAAATATTTTTTTGAAACCATTTGGAATTATGGCAAAAATGGTATTAATTTAGTGTACTGAAATTTTATCCATTTAACAGACTATAAGACCTAGTGAATATGAGTACTGCGCAGAGTCAACTTGATGCCAAACAAGCCTTAAAAGATTTTTTCGGATTTGATGGCTTTAAAGGCAATCAAGAGGTGATCATTCAAAGTGTATTGAATCGTGAGGATTGCTTTGTGATCATGCCAACAGGAGCTGGCAAGTCATTGTGTTACCAATTGCCTGCATTGATGTTGCCGGGCACAGCAATCATTATTTCCCCATTGATTGCCCTAATGAAAAACCAGGTGGACAGTATCAGAGGCTTTGGCGAGAATGATAACATTGCCCATTTTTTAAACTCTTCTTTGTCTAAAAGTGAAATCACAAAGGTCAAAGACGATATGGCAGAGGGCAATACCAAACTCTTATATGTAGCCCCTGAAACCTTGAAAAAAGAAGAAACCATTGAGTTTCTTAAAAGCATAGAGATATCTTTTGTTGCCATCGATGAAGCACATTGTATCAGTGAGTGGGGACATGATTTTAGACCAGAATACCGCCGCATTAAGCAAATGATCAAAGACATTAATGATGTCCCAATGATTGCTTTAACGGCCACAGCAACCCCCAAGGTTCAAAGTGATATTCAAAAGAATTTGGGCATGGTGGACGCCAAAGTCTTCAAGTCGTCTTTTAATCGAACCAATTTGTATTATGAGATAAGACCTAAAGGCAGCAAGGAACGTGTGTTCAAAGACATTATTTCAGTGATCAAGGCGAGACCCAACAAATCTGGTATTATCTACTGTTTGAGCCGCAAACGCGTTGAAGAAATCGCTGAGATGTTGAATCTCAATGGTGTGAAAGCTTTGCCTTATCATGCTGGGCTTGATGCTAAAACCAGGGTGCACAATCAAGATGCTTTTTTGATGGAAGAATGCCATGTAATTGTAGCTACCATTGCCTTTGGTATGGGCATAGACAAACCCGATGTGCGTTTTGTGATCCACTTTGATGTGCCTAAGAGTTTAGAAGGGTATTACCAAGAAACTGGGAGGGCAGGTAGAGATGGTTTAGAAGGCGATTGTATTTTGTTTTACAACCCAAGCGATATAGAAAAGCTTGAGAAGTTTATGAAAGATAAGCCTGTAGCAGAGCGCGAAATTGGCACTTTGTTATTGGATGAAACCTCAGCATTTGCTGAGAGTGCTCAATGTAGAAGACGCACTTTACTGAATTATTTTGGAGAGTCATTTAATGAGGAGTTGTGCAGTAAAATGTGCGACAACTGCAGGCATCCTAAGCCTAAGGCAGATGTTAGTCAGGACCTTGTAACACTATTGAAATCACTTGAGGCACTAAAGTCTGAATGCGACATCAATCATTTGGTCAATTTTGTGATTGGTAAAAAATCGGATTCCATTAAAGACCACGGTCATGATCAGTTGCCTCTATTTGGCATTGGTAAAGACAAAGACAAATTGTTTTGGAAAGGCGTTGTTCGCTTGTGTTTGTTGAATAATTTTATTCATAAGAATATTGAGAAATACGGCTTGTTGAGTATTAATGAGGCTGGTATTAAGGCTATTGCAGAAGTTAAAACTTATCAAATGGCCATGGATACTGAGTTTAATTTTGTAAGCGATGAGGATTTTGAAAATGCCGTTTTAGAAAGTATTGCTGATGAGGTGCTCATGAGAGACCTCCGAGATTTGCGTAAAAAGGTGTCTAAAGAAGTGGGTTTGCCGCCTTATGTGATTTTTCAAGATCCTTCTTTAGAAGATATGGCGACTAGGTATCCTATAAGCATGGAAGAGTTAGAAAAGACCCATGGTGTAGGTAAAAATAAAGCGCAAAAATATGGTCAAGTATTTATTGAGTACATAGATCAATATGTTAAGGCGAATAACATTGAAAGACCTAGTGATGTAGTCGTGAAAACCTCCGGCGAAAAGTCTAAGAAGAAAATCGCCATCATTTTAAACATCGATAAGAAAATGGCCTTGGATGATATTGCTAGAAGCAATGGCATGCAATATCAGGAGTTAATGTTAGAGCTAGAGCACATGGTCACCATGGGGACCAGTTTGGATTTACATTACTGCATTGATGAAATGATTGAAGAGGAATACCAAGAAGAAATCGTTGAGTATTTCAAGAGTCAAGAAGAGGATGATTTGAACCAAGCAGTCGTTGATTTTGACCATGATTTTACCTACGAAGAATTGCAATTGATGCGATTGCAATTCATGAGTGATATGGCTAATTAAGCCTTGTTGCTATCCACACTGTTGATTGTTTTAATGTGAATGTCTGTTTTAGACTGAATTAACTTTGTGGAATCGCTGCGTCTGAATTACAACAATTAGAAGCCCTGTACAAGCAATTTCATAAGCCATTGCATTGGTTTTGCATGCAATACGTGCAAGTGTCTGATGAGGCAGATGAAATCGTTAATGACGCCTTTATGGCTGTTTGGGATAACCGTCAAAGCTTGGAATTGAATCAAAATTTGAAGCCCTATTTGTATACTGTTGTAAGAAATAAGAGTTTAAATGCCCTAAAGAAGAAAAAAATAGACACTGCGTC